>JAJYBV010000102.1 GCA_021778805.1 Chloroflexota bacterium
TGACTCCAACCGCACCAGTTTGAGTTCCGTTTTATATCCCGTTAGGACTTCCACCCGTTATTTCCCTTCCTGACTTTCCGATTCATGCATCACCTGCTCAATGCAGGAGTGCATGTGCCTGACTTGGTTTTTATTGCTTCGTCTTCCATAGATTCTGGCCGCCATACTCATTATAACAGCAACAAAATCATCCACCAGCTCATCTCCGGTATCTCCCAGAAAGAGCATTTCGATTTTGCGTCCTTGGCCTTCCAGCAAGGTTTCAATAGAATGGCTCCCAAATCGAGTCAGGCGATCCCTGTTTTCGACAATGATGGTTCCCATCGAACGATCTGTGAGCAGCATCTCTAATTTGGGGCGATGCTCATTCAGTCCGGAGGCAATCTCTACGACTTCTTTGGCTACCTGATATCCTTTGGCGGCTGCGTCATCTTTGAGTCGATGCCATTGCCGTTCGAGATCTTCTTTTTTGCCCAGCCGATGAGACTCGGGCATACAATGCTACTCTGCCCGTCAACGGTTTCTCATCAGCTTTGTCCCGCACGATTATCGTTCCCGTTCCGGTTTGATAGGCATCCAATTCTCCTGCCTTGAACCATCTCCAGGCCGTTTTATAGGCGCCTCCAGCTTGTTTGGCATATTGGCTTATCTTCATGTCTGTATTTTACCATGAAATATGGTCAATATGTCATAAATCTTGGCCCTATTTATAACCCTCCGGTGTGGGATATGTAATCTCAGCAGAATATTGCATGCCAATTGGGCTGACACTTACTAAGAAAAAGCCCATGACAAACGCCGAAAGCAGCAGCAGCCAAAAACTGCCCGCAAAAGTAAGCCCAATCATTCCCGGAATAGCGCCAATAACACCTATAAGTAAATATCTGCGGCGTTTATGCTGACGATCAGAGAAAATTGGTACAATACCTGCGCCTAATATCCCGCTGATTAAAAATACAGCGCCAACTATTCCTGCGTCCTCCGAAGTAAACCCCCGCGGGCTGATGATACCCTGAATCCAAGTTGTTAATCCATTGAAAATTCCCAGCCCAATAAATATAACAACCAAAAAAAGTAAAAATGGCCCGACAGTTAAAGCATGTTTCAAACCATCCATTATTAACGCCCGCGCATCCTGCCCCGGAGGACAAGGCGGCGGCGCCGGCTTTTCTCTTGCTAAAAGCAAAAACAGCGTTGATGAAACTGCAGCAATAATACCAAATAATAACTGTGTTTGCGCAATGGAAAAATTTGCTGAAAGCAATATTGGGGTTACAACCATACCGATTGCCGTACCAATTAAGTTGGCGACAGTAATAAGTCCAACCGCTGTAGCGCGTTCTTCAATAGCAAACCACTTTGCGGCAACTATCGTCCAAGCGTTTAGTAAAAACGGCTGTGCAATTGCCAACCCAATGGTGCTAAATATTGCCAACGTATAATTTGCGCCGGCTAATCCCCGCAAAATACCAAACACACCCATTAAAACGGCGCCAATACCTACAACCGGCTTAAACCCGATGCTGTCTAACATCCAAGATACCGGAATAGATAATGGGATAAACGCCGCCATAAATGACATGGCAAAAAAACCAACATACAATTCCGATACACCATAATAACTCGCTGCTTGAGAAGTAATTGGCGCATACGAAATCCATAATATTTGGATGGTGAGATTAATAAACATGACTGCGCTTAACACCACCCAGCGATAGCCATACAGTTTAAACTGTTTTTGTTCCATAAAATCCTCTTTTCGTCTATGAAAATTTGCCTATCCACCCATTCTGCGCAGGATGGATGGATATTGGATAACGCCACCTGCGCAACATGCAATGCGCCAGATTATACACACGCCAAAACCTGATCAAATCGATCTAACGCATTATCAATAACATCATCCGTATCAGCCATGCTGGTATACATTCGGCTTCCAGCCAGGGTAATAATGCCACTGGCGGTATACGCCGCGCCCATTTCTTCCATCATATGCTTACGCGGATGATTTTCACGCAGCAATTTAAGCGGATTGCGCATAGTCAGCAGCATAACGGCAGATGTCTCTAAATGCACGATAGAGCCTTGGTTATACGCAACATATGGTAAACCGCGCCGATCAATTATCTCTTGCAAACCTTTTGTTAATCGATCTCCTGCTTTGCCTGCCAATACCGGAGCGTTCAGCCGCTCCATCTCAGATAGCGCAACATAGCCGGCCACACAAGACATCGGGTTTGCGGTAAGCGTACCGCCAACATATGCTCGTTTTCTGCCGGATCCCAGTCCGGCAGAAAGGCACATCATTACATCTTTTCGGCCACCAAGCGCGCCGGCCATCGGGTACCCTCCGGTGATACATTTGCCAAAAACAGTCAAATCCGGTTTTACGGCAAAATATCCCTGTGCGCCTCCTAAACCAATACGAAAACCGGTAACAACTTCATCAAAAATGAGCAGCGCGCCAAATTCATCACACAGTTTTCGCACTTGCTGATTAAAATCGCGATATATCGGCCGGGTTCCGCTTTCCGGGCCAACCGGCTCTACAATCACCGCGGCAGTGCCGCCGCGCACTTGGTTGGTTAAAAGCAGCCGGCGCAGCGCGCCAAGATCATTCGGGAAAAATTCTTGCGTATGTCTGCTTGCCACACCCGGAATACCTGCGGCCTCGTAACGCCCTGTTCCGGGAACATGCAGGCCATACACCATTTGGTCGCTCCAACCATGATAAGCGCCGCCAACTTTAATTACTTTTTTCTTGCCGGTAAAAGCGCGCGCGGCGCGAACAGCGCCCATAACCGCTTCGGTTCCCGAACCAAACATACGCAGCATTTCAACGGAAGGAACCAGTCGATTCACTAATTTTGCCAGCTTCAATTCATATTCATGAAACAAACCCGTAACCGGACCCGATGTATTTAAAATCTCTATAACCTTGTCTCGTGTAACAGAATAGTTAGAACCCAGCACAGTTGGGCCGCCGGCTTGCAGAAAATCAATATATTTGTTTCCGTCTGCATCCCATAAAAAAGCTCCGTCTGCCCTTTCAATTGCCAGCGGAAACGGATAATTAAACGCTAAATTATGCTGCACTCCGCCGGGAATAAATTCCTTAGCCTCGTCCGTCAGCGCCTTTGATTTTTGGCATTGCGCATCAAAATAGTTCAAAAACTTTGCCATATGCTCGCGCTTAATTTGGCGCATCGGCTGATTCACTAATGCGGTTAGCCGCTCTAAAATCGTTTTCGTATCATGCCATTGACTGATGGCGTACTGCTGCTCTGTAACAGAAGCCGTTGATTGCATTTGTTCGGTCATATAGTGAATTGCGGCCGCTTTGACCGCTTCCCCCTTTAAACATTGAACTATTCTATTGTTTGCATTTTAAGAAAGCGTTCCGGTTTTTTGGTCTTTGCGTAATTTTGCAAAGATAATTTCGCGTATTGGCGCTGGTATTTTCGTGACTCGTTCGTCGGTAAAATAGGCAAGTAAAAACGCCGTCGCGCATTTTTCTAATATCTCTACATTAAATTGCGCGCGCTCCGGGCTGTCTCCCAAAATAAGGGCGCCATGATTCTGCAAGATATATGCGTTGCAATGATTTTTTGCTTTTTTAGCAATAGCGCTCCGCAGCCAGCCTGTGCCGGAGGGTCGATAAGGAATAATTTCTATGGATTTGCCTAAAAAGCGAATTTGTTCATCAAATAAACCGGGAATAGGCTTATTGATAAGCGCGACAGCCGAAGCAAAAACCTGATGGGTATGAATAATCACCTGAACATCCGGCCGGGTTTGGTATATTGCCGCATGCATACCGCTTTCAATCGAAGGTTTACGGCTGCCCGAAACTTGCTGCAAATCCCAATTCAAAACACAAACATCATCAGCAGTCATCACCATATAGTCGAAATTTGATGGTGTAATCGCCATGGATGTATCTGATACACGCACCGAAACATTGCCGCCGGTGCCCATTAAAAATCCTTGGCGAGTCATATTCTGGCTGACTGCAACCACTTCTGCCGCCGCGGAATGATTTATTTCCATAATTTCCCCCTACAAGGACAAATGAATTCACTTGGATTGTTTTTCTACGGATTCAGCCGCTTATATAATGGGCTTAATCGTTTATAGACTTCGACAAAAGTTGCAAACCCGTCGTCATATACCTCTTTTGTTGCTTTGTTCGGCTCAAATATCTGCTGAAATTTTACAATTTGCGAAATCTCTGAAAACTTGATGTTTCCAGAGCCTACTGCGGCTATCCATGCCGCGCCGCGTGCATTTGCCTGAATTGGGTTAACCACTTGCCGAATGGGTTTCTGCAGCACATCAGCAAAAATCTGTGCCCAAACCGCTGAATTTGCTCCGCCCCCAACAAAATTTATCCATGGGATCGATCTGCCTAAAAATGATTCTACCGGCTTTAACATCCAGCGCGTATTATAGGCTACCCCTTCAAATACTGCGCGCACTGCGTCTTCACTTTTATTCGATAATGACACATTGAGTAAGGCGCCGCGCACATGTGAATCATCCACCGGCGCGCGTTCACCCCAAATCCATGGCGTATACAACATTCCGTTGCTGCCTGCCGGCGATTTTGCGGCGATACGATCTAATTCTTGATAGACCGTTTTCTCCGGCATATCCACAGTTCCTAGCGGATGAAACAGAACATCCTTTAAATAGGTTAAATTTCCTCCAGCAGTTGCCTGCAGCGCAGTCATCAAATACCGGTTCGGAATAGCGCATGGAACCGACGCCAGCCTTGTGCCTATATCAGTTTTCTTAAATGGCACATGCGCCGCCATCCAAGATGATGTTCCAATATACATATGTGTTTCGTAATCAGCCACTGCGCCGGACCCAATTGCAGATGCGGTATTATCAATCGCTCCAGCCACTACATGCGCCTTATGGCTAAATCCCAGCGCCTCCGCAATTTGTGGCCGCAATTCACCTATAACATCGGAACATTGAACTAAATCGGGAAATTTTTCGCGGTCTATGCCCAGCATACGCTGTAATCCGGAGTGATACCGAATTTTCTCCGATTTGCGATTATCGGTAACCCATGAAGTTAAAATAGAATCTGATGTCGCCACATAATTTCCGGTCAGCCACAAATTAATATAATCCAGAACATTTAAAAATTTATAGGTTTTTGCATATATCGCCGGCATATGTTCTTTAATATACAGCATATGCCCGGCAGGATCTTTTCCGGTTATTGAAGGCATGCCGCCGGTAATACCAACCCAACGCAGTGTTTTGATGAGATCTGCGCCATCCACATTTATAAAACCTTTCAGCCGCTTGCGAAGCGCCTCTGCGCCGCGCATATCCATCCATAAAAAGCAGTTAGTCAGCGCCTGGCCGTTTCTATCTACCGGTATCGTTCCTTCTCCTTGCGAGGAACAGCATATTGCGGTTATAGATTCCCTAGGAACAGAAATCTTTCCTAACATTCGCCGTGAAGCTGTTAAAATTGCGTTGGTCCAGTCTTCCGGCCGCTGTTCTGCGCCACCGTTGGGAGTAACCAATAATGGAATTGGCTCAGATTCCCAGCCTAATACATCGCCGAACGTTGAAATAAGCGCCGTCTTTGCGCCTGATGTGCCAAGGTCGATGGCAAGATAATACTGCTCTGTATACGCCATAATAAGCTCCTGAAAGATCCTCAGTGAAATGATTATAATAAAGGAAGTATACTATTGAACATATTCGGTAACATCATACTTTTGATTGAAATTATGGCAAGTATGCGCAAACGGAGGTCTTTAAAAGCCTACATGATATCATTTCCCGCAGCAAAATTTCTGCTGCCGCCTTTGCCATCTGGCTTTATAGCGCGCAGTTCCATAATCAGCAAACTGAAGCAAGAGTTTTCCAATGCGCGTTTTACAATATTTATCGCTCCTCCCGGCTATGGAAAAACAACAACCATGGCGCTGCTGCCAACACTCTATCCCGATTATGGTTTTCTGTGGATTGCGCTTGGCCCCGAAGATAATGACCCGATTTTATTTCTTGCCGCGCTCAGTAATGGACTGGCTTCACATTTGCCACAATTTGCCCAGTATGTTTCAGAGCAGTTAGAGCTGTTTTCTGCAACGGGCAGCGAAGTAAGCCATTTTTTGTATCAACAAGTAATGCAAAACCTCATAGCGGCTTGTGAGGTTCAGTCTCAATCCTTTGTTATTCTGTTGGATGACTTGCACAATGTAAGTCATCCCATACTATTTGAAGGGCTAGAGTATCTCATCCAATATGGCGGAACGCATTTGCGGATTGCCGCTACAACACGGCAAAAACTTCCAATTCGGTTGAACTATTTGCGCGCAAGGCGGCAGCTGCTCTACTTTGATTTAAACGCATTGCGGTTTGATTTAACTGCAATGCGGCAATTTATTGATGAAGAGTCACGCATCCCCATTACAGATACTCAGCTGCAAGAGCTATACACATATACTGAAGGTTGGCCGGCAGGGCTGCTTTTATCGGTAATGCGGTTAAACGCCGATCAGGAATTGCCGGATAAGTCTACACTGGATACTGCGGCATTTGATTATTTTGCAGAGGAAATGTTTGCGCAATTACCGGCAAATATGCAAACATTCCTGCTTGAAATTAGTTTATTGGATGAGATTGCTCCATCAATGTGCGAGGCTATCACCGGGCAGAGCAACGCAGCGCAGACTTTGGAAGAACTGCGGCAGCGCAATTTATTTTTATTGGTAACCCGGCAAGCCTCCGCTGAGCATGAACCACTTTATCGATTCCACACCTTATTTGCGCTTTTTTTACGCGGATACATAAAGCGGAATTTTCCGGAACGATTTAATCAGCTTGCACACTTTACTGCGGCGCGCGAAACCCCGATGCGGGCGTTGCCATTATATTTAGAAATGAAAGATTGGGATGCGGCGTTAGCAATCATCGAGGAACACGGTGAGCAATGGCTGGAGCAAGGAATGCAGGCAACGCTGCTGCATTGGCTGAATCGCATACCTGAAGCAATCCGCGCGCAGCGGCCTAAAACTCTTTGGGAATATGGATATGCTGCATTTTTTAATGGCAGCCTGGAAATGGCGCTGCAGTGTTTCAGTCAAGCAAATGCACTGGTCTCGGCAAACGAACAGCTAAAAAATCAACCGATTGCCGGACAAACAGCCGTTGCTTTAGGGACGGTTTTATTCGCATTGGCGCGTTTCCAAGCGTTTAAAGATAGTATTGGACGGTTGCAAATCACCGAAAACGATCCTTATATTAGTTTAAATTATCTTATGCTGCAAGCATCTTTAGCGACATTTGTAACTGGCGAATGGAGCAAAGCCGCCGCAGATTTACAACAGGCAATTACGCTGGCGCAAGCTTCAGGCGAGGAGCAGCCGCGGCTTTGGTATCAGTTAGCGCTATATTTAGGACCGGAATTTATGCAAATTCCCAATGGATCAACCTTAATAGCCATGTTTTGCAGCGAGGTCTTTCAATCTCCCACTTTGCGGCTTTGCGCTCCATTGCAGTTAGCGGCGCATGACGCTTGGTCGGGAGTTTGCCTGCGAATGGGTAAAATAGCTGAAGCAGCCGACGCGGCGCAAACGGCAATAGATTTGCAAACACAGCTGGGCGGTTATACATTTCTTGGTTCTAATTCCGCAATAACCCTGGCCATAATTGCAATCGCCCAAGAAAAATATGCACTGGCAGAAACACACATTGCGTTAGCAATAACATTACTTTCGCGGTCTCCATTAACCCAAGCTTTATTAGGTGGAGGATGGTATTTTTTAGGGCGATTGCGTTTTATGCAAAAACGCTTTTCCGATGTGAAAGACGCTTTGCAGGCAATGCAGGCGCTGCCGGCCCCATTGCCGCATATAACGGTTTTAACGCATATTTTGGCGGGTTTCTATTATTGTGGTGTTCGACAGTATGCGGCAGCGGAACAGCAGCTGCAAATAGCAGAAAAATTGGAGCCTGTTGCGCGCGTTTCCGCATTATATGGCTCGGTTAACAGCGCATTTGCTTTTGTATATGCCTCTTGGCGGCGAGAGGAATTATCGCAGGAATATTTGCAGCGCTGTTTAAGCGCCATATCGGAAACAGATCAAGGATCGCTGCTGCTAGATTTGCCGCTGCTGCTGCCAATGTTGCGCGAAGAAAATGCGCTTACACCGTTATCACCGATTATACAAGCAATATGTGAAGACCTTGGAATACATTTACATCAAAAAACAGCAGCAACCACCATTGCGCTAACACAGCGGCAAATGGAAATTTTACGTTGTATTGCCGCAGGCAGCAGCAATCAAGAAATAGCGGAACAGTATTCATTGACATTGGCAACAGTAAAATCGCATATTGTGCATATAATGGATAAGCTTGGCGCGCGATCTCGCACTGAGGCGGTCGCAATAGCTCGCATGCGCCGGATAATTAGATAACCATAAAGAGGGATAAAAGTGAGAGTAGATCATTATCCGATTTCAAGAATATTCAGTCATGGAGGAAGTATTCATTATGTGCTTCCTCCTTTTCAGCGGGAATATACGTGGGGGAAAAGCGAATGGGATGTTCTGTTAAAAGACGCTGTAGATATTTACAATGAGTACTCTGAAGATAAAGAGCCTGAACATTTTCTCGGCTCAATTGTTGTGGTTGATGGTGGAAGAGTTAATGGAATCATACCGGTATCAATATTGGTCGATGGCCAGCAGCGTCTTACAACCATGACTATTTTGCTTTGTGCGCTGCGTGATATTTCTCAATCAACTGTATTAGCGGGAAAAATACAGAAAATTGTTATAAATGAGGATGAATCAGGTGATATTCTATTAAAGCTGCTGCCAACAACAAAATATAATGATCGCGAAGCATACCGAAATATTGTCCTTAAACATCAAGATAATATTGTTGAAAACTCAGCAATTACAAACGCATATCACTATTTCTTGGGTGAACTGGAACGGAGACATGCATCTGGAGAAATTGATATAGAGCGTTTTTTCATCGTATTAATTAATTGTTTTCAGCTTGTCCTCATTGAATTAAATCGAGATGATAGCCCTTATCGAATATTTGAAAGCTTAAACGCTAAAGGAAAAAGACTAACCCAAGCCGATCTTGTCCGCAATTATATTGCTATGAAATTACCCTTTTCAAAACAAGATGAAGTATTTTTTGTAATATGGGGACCGATTGAAAACATGCTTCAAGAAAATCGCACAGTTTTCAGATTAGGGGAACTGACAGCATTTATACGACATTATCTTGTTTTAAAAACAGCAATTTTATGCAGTGAAGAACATATTTATGCGCGCTTTCGCGATCGAATGGAAAAAGAGTTTTCTGGAGAAAAAGATTTTATCCAAGAAATTGAAACCTTGAAGAAATTTGCAACATATTATGATCATCTCTTGCATCCCGAAACAGAGTCCAATGTTCAGATACAAGAACGGCTGAGACAACTTACTATAATGGAAATTTCAACAGCGTATCCATATTTATTAGCAGCGTATGACGCATGGACGCAGCAAGAAATACAATTAGATGATTTTATATTTGTTCTGGATATGCTCGAAAACTACATGGTTCGTCGCTACCTTGCCGGTGAGCAGACTAACTACCTCAACAAAATGTTTCCTGCTTTATGGCGAGAAATAAAAGCGAAAGCCGGCGAACTATCTTTTAAAGAGGCAGTGCGTACTGTATTTGCTGCAAAAAATTAGTAACTGCCTAGCAAGGATAAAGTGAAGAAATTTACACAAGACAAGGAGGCGTAAAAACGAACAAAGAACGAATCCCATCCAATACCTGATGACCTTGTTTGCGCAAAGTGGAAATGACACTAC
>JAJYBV010000103.1 GCA_021778805.1 Chloroflexota bacterium
CGCTTATACAACTGCAGCACCCATCAATATCGACCATCCAAGCTGCTTTTTTTGAAAATAACCTCTTTTTCCTGACCTTTACTATCCCCGGCGGCCAAATGCTCACTAACATTTTGAAAGAACGGCACGATCCCATTCCTGAATCTACTGCGTTCCGCTGGATAATGCAGATTCTGGAAATGCTCATATTTTTGGAAACCCAAACTCCCGATTGGCATTTCGGAGATCTTAGCCCGGAATCTATTTTCATCACATCTGAAGACCGCGCACAAATGCTGGGCTTTGAGATTCCGCTCGGCTTATTCGAACCTTGGGAAATGGCGGCAGATCTGCCTACCGGAGCCGTTGCGCCGGAGATGTTTGAAAATATCTGTTCCGCGGCAAGTGATGTTTATGGCGTTGCCGTTACCTTATACTATCTGCTTACAAATATCGAACATCGCAGTGATTCCTCGCAGCATATTGCCCTAATGCGGCCGGATCTTTCCCTGAAATTAACTAAAGTCATCGAAAAAGGTTACGCAGAAGATTCAAATGAACGCTGGCAGGATCCCGCACGTTTCTATGATGAACTGCTAAAAACTTTACCAAAAGACCGCTCGGCTGCCGCGGCCAACGCTGCTGACACAACTGTTACTTTGGCAGATCTTGAGGAAGACAGCCCCACCTTAGTAACCAATAAAGACCAAATGCGCGCCGCGATTGAAGCTGAGGCCGCAAAAGCAGCGCTACTTGCCCAAACAACTACCCCAACCACCGCTGAACCTGCTGAGTTCAACGATGAAACCAGCCAAGAAGCGCAAACCGAAGTTCCGGAACATCAGTATACTCCTGAAGCAAAAGCCCAACAGCCACAGGAACATACCGGAGAACATATCGCTGAAGCTGGAGCCGCGGTTGGGGACGCATTTTTAGCCGGCGATATATTGCAGCGCGAAGAAAGCCACACTGAAGATGCAGCGGAGCCGGTTGCTGAACCGGAAGCGGATTCAGCCAATGATACTCAGCCTATTGAAGCTCAAGATTCTGATACAGTGCAATCAGTCGCGCAAGACAACAATATTGAACCGGAGAGCATTGCTGAAACCGGAAACGAAAACGACATACCCGACACCGATACGGAAACTCCGGCTGAGACCGAATCAGAATCCCTTCAACAGACTGATCTGGTTGAAGAAGCTGAACCCCTCAATCAAGAGTTACACACATCGGAGGAAGATGATAACATTGCGCTGGAACCAGAGCCATCTGCAGGGAATGCCATAACGGAAACGACTATGAACACAGAGCAAACTGAAGAGACAGCTGCCGATGAGGAAAGCCAGACTGTACAAGAAAACAGCGGAAACGATGAAATACCGCCGGAAGAACATTCTTCCGGCGCCGGAGCATATATCGCCGGAGGCTTGTTAGGAGCCGGAGCGGCTGCATTGGCGGCGTTTGCGCTGCGTGACAAACAACCTGCCGAACACGGCCACATCATAAACACACCGCAGGATAACAGCGCAGCGCAAGATAGTGGCAATTTGGAGGAGCCTGACGCATTGGATGCCGCAACCCCCGAAGATACTCAAGATTTTGCTGAAGCGCCTTCGGCCGATGCCGATGCATCGCTGCAAGAACCGGTACATGATGAAAATGGCCAAATGGAACCGGAAGACAGCGATGCATTTACCCACATTAACCAAGATGATGAATTTGCTGATGAAGAAGAAGAACCGCAAAATAATCTGCCTGCCGATTCCGAGCAGAAAAATCAAACAAATAGTCAAGAAGAGCAGCCCCCAGATGAATGGCCGCAACCGCAGCAGCAAAAACAATTTCCGGCTGAAACAGCCGTTGCAGCCGCCGGATTATCAATTGCGGCGCTTCCGTTGACAAAAGCAGCGGCAAAACCAAGCGAATCGCTGTGGGGAAAATTCCGGGCGCTGCTGCAAGGGTCGCAAACCGCCGCAATTTCAATTGCAACAATATCCCTGCCAAAGCAGATGGTTGCGCACCGGCAATATCATATTTTAGCCAGAGTGCAAAGCCAGCCGTTAGATAAAACCAGAAACCATCCGAACTTTTTGGCAATTGAGGTAGACGCCGCCCAAGATGTATTTTATATGCCGGCGCAGCGGGTCGCCATTCGGCTGCCTTCAGATGGCGGCATTAGTGAAGGCTCGCTGATGATTACAGCGCAAAGGCCAACTGAAGGCCATAAACTGGATCGCATTATCTTTCGCATCACTACACCAGACGGTGAGGTTGTTCACACCGGCAAAAATTATGTCGCAGAATGTAAAATAGTTGACGACGAAAGCGAAGTAACTGATAATTCTTATGTAACTTTAACGCATGGTTTGGATCTAATGTAGCTTAAAACCTAATTTTTGTTCTACAATGTTGTATGTGTTATCGTTCAGTGAAAAAATTATTTCATCTGTGAAGGTGAGGCCATGATATGCTTTCTGATAATTATGATCCATATAGTCTTTTAGGTATTCCACATAACGCTACACAGGAAGAAATTCGTGCGGCGTATTTACAGCTAGCAAAGCAGCATCACCCAGATATTTCCCATGATGATAATAATGAGATTATGAAATGGATAAACGCCGCATACGATGCAATTAATACCCCGGAGAAAAAAAGAAGTTACGATGAAACACACTTTACAGATGTAAACCAACGTATGCAGCAAAGATCTTCCGGAGCAACTGCAACCCCGCCAAATTACACGCAACAAGCATATTCAGCTTACACATATTGGCAAAGTTACGGTAACAGCGCTTACGCGCAGTTCAGCCAAACAGCTAACAAACAACAACCGAAACCGGCATATGCGACTGAAAGCATCAGCCGTGGCAATGTGTTCACAAAATTAAGTCAATTTGAAGATCATTTTGCCTCAATACAATCAGCTTCATTTACAGCTGATGGCTCTTTAGTTGCAATTGGCATAGTTGATGGATTCGTTCAAGTGCGCAAAGTTCAAACCGGTGAACTATATGCTCAGTTTGCGTTAAACAGTCAAAGCAGCGGATCATTACTGAATGTAAAAATTGCGCCAAATGGCGCTACAGTTTGCGCTTGGGGCTATCATATGGGCATGGCGGTATGGAATACGCAAACACGGCAGGAAATCCGCACAATCGGCGGTGAGTTTTATTCAGACCAAACAGATGTGGTGATGGATAGCGCATCATGGATGAGAGTGGCGCGGCAGCATGCAGAAAACAAAATCAGCGTAATAGGCCATACTTCATGGAGTGGTTCTGTCATTCAAACAATTGATTTACAGAAAAATGACCATAACTCCGTTCAAAATCTTATTTGCAACGAAAATGAAACAGACTCTTTTAAAGGAATACTGCCTGAAGTTCGGGCGCGTTATTTAGCGCAAGACGGCACATCATTAACCACCTTTTCAGTGCTGCGAAACAAACAAACCGGGCAAACAGCTGGCGCAATGATAAACCAATGGTGTTTGATACCTTCTGCATACGAAAAGGTTTTTAAGCCATCAATACTCCGGCATATTACCTATGCCGGCAGAATTGTGTCCCGCCCATTTACTGTTTCCAAATCGAACACATACAGCGCTATTTACTTTGATCAACGTGTATTGCGAATATATAATATGAATTCAGGCAATTTTATTGACCTTGAAACTGATCCTATAGATGATTCTTCCATGGTGGCGCTCAGCGCTAATGGCGCATTAGCTGCAATAGTGCGCGATTCGTACACAGAAATTTGGTCTACAAAAACACGCAGCAGATTACATTCTTGGATTTCGCCCGCAACAGTTACAAGCATTGGTTTTACTGAACTAGAAGGTTTTCCGGTATTTTTAATGGGCCGCAAAGATGGAATGGTTGAAATTTGGCGATCCTCTCACGGGTTTATGGGTTTTGAATAATCTGATAATTTTTTGTTACAATGTAAATCAGGTGTAAATTTTAAAACGCTATAAAAACACATTCGCTGGCTGATATCAAGGGATGAGCGCAACCTTGCATAGCAAAAAAAGTTAATAGGTTTGTGCACTCCTTAATTGGCCATACAAATAACAGTACACTAACTGTTTCCTTTGGAAGGAGCTGCACTCCGTGCCTATAACAAGCATCAGCGCAGTTTTTGCAAACTATTCCCCAAACAACCACCAAACAGCAGCAGCAATTATACAAAACGCCGCACAAACAGCAGGCGCAAAATATACAGAAATTGAATCCTTAAGCGCTTTTTCAACAGCGCCATCAGATTGCATTTGCTATTTCGGTGATATTTGGCGGCTCAGCAAGTCGGAAGCAACTGCCATTGCTAAAGCTGCCGAAAACGGCGCGCACATATTTGTAATGGCGCCCAAATTTACTTATGACCAAGATACTCCTAAAGCGGCAAAATCACTGCTGGGGTTTACTTTTACGCCGGAATATACCCCTAAAACAGAGCTGCGCGCGCATATTCATACTAAAACAAACTTTACCGCGCGAATTGCTGAACAAATCTCAATTTTCAGCGACGCCGCTATTTTTCCGCAAGATTTAAGCGTTACAGGCGCTATACATCTTACATTAGGATGGCAATATTCGCGCAGACCGCTTTGGTTTACTCAAAATATCAATCGCGGATCCATTTCAATTTTGGGACTCGGTGAATCTGCGCTGCAAAATAAACATGTGCAACAACTGATCTATCGTTTTTTGGCGCAAAATCTTGGATTCCATCCGATTGAAACTATTCGATTTGCCTTAATCGGGTATGGCGCTATTGGCTTTGAACACGCCGAAGCGCTGCTCAATACCGAAAATACGCAATTAGTCGCGGTATGCGACCGCAACCCAGCAAGATTAGCTGAGGCGCTTCGGCAATGCCCACATATTCAAACAACCACAGAATACACAGAAATTGCGCAAAATCCCTCCATAGACGCTGTTATTATCGGCTCACCACCTAATTTACACGCATCTATGGCCGCAGATTTTCTGCAGGCCGGAAAACATGTGGTGGTTGAAAAGCCATTTTGTATTACTACGGAACAAGCTGATACCCTCATTGCGTTAGCGCAGCACAAAAATAAAATGCTTACTGTGTACCAAAGCCGCAGATGGGATCCGGATTTTATAGCCATAAACAATATCATCAAGTCTGGGAAAATCGGCAGCGTATTTCACATTGAAACATTTATTGGCTCATACAGTCATCCTTGTGAATATTGGCATTCTCATCAGCCAATTTCAGGCGGTGTTTTTTATGACTGGGGGTCGCATTATATCGATTGGATTTTACAGCTTATACCGGACGCTGTTACTGATGTGCGCGCGCATGAACATAAACGTGTATGGATGGATGTTACCAACGCCGATCAAGCTTCCATAACTATCCGGTTTGCAGGCGGACAAGAAGCGGTGTTTATCCACTCGGATATTGCAGCGCTGCTGAAACCTAAGTGGTATATATTGGGTGAATCCGGCGCTATTACGGCTAACTGGCGGTTTGAAAGCATTAAAACACGCAAATGGACAGGTGACCTCATTGAAGAGCCATTAGCGCCATCTGAAAGCTTGCCAATTTTAACAGCTGCCATTTACGATTCGGAAACCGGCCTTCGAACGGAATCAGTTCCCTTGACAACGCCGCAAAAAGGCCAATTTCATAAGAACATTACAGATCACCTCATTTGGAATGAGCCGTTAGACGTTACCCCACAAGAGGCGCGCAGAAATATTGCGATTATGGAAGCGGCAACCACTTCGGCGGCGTCTAATGGCGCGCTGATTCACCCAAATTGATAGAGATACGCCTTAGCATCAAGCATAATACGCCGCAAGCATTTTTCAAACTGCGGCGTATTATGCTTTTTACCAGCTTATGAACTTTAATATTTTAATCAGGATGAAGACCAACAGAGCGGAATACATTGAGTATCCCGTAGTGCCTGCTGTTGAAAAATCACCGCACGGTACACATGGGTGGAGGTGGGGAAACAAGCCACACGATTCATCGTATGGTGTTCGTTTTGTGGCCATTTGGCCGCCAACACCGCTCCGAAGCGCAAGCGCCGCCACATATCGTTTGTTTTAGAGCATACACTGCACGGTACACATTGAGGCAATGCAATCCGGTAGGGGCGACCCTTGCGGTCGCCCTTGCTGCTCGGCTACCAATATTTCCCGTCGGAAAATAAAATAAAAGAGATTTTGGGGACACCCCAATCCCCGCGTAAGGGGCTACCGCCCCTTACGAATCACTGGGCTTTGTGCATTGCGGCGGTTGTTTATAGCTCAGAGTAGTTACAAATGCAAAACGCTTGTAAATTTTATTGGCGCAGAAGCAGTTTTGTGTTATATTTCACTGTGTTATTGATAATCTATATTCGCATAGTAAAATATACATGGTTTGCCCACTCTCTTTATGTTGCTGCATACTGTTTGTGTTCTTACCGGCATTTGCGGGCCAACAAAGTAAATGAGGGTGAAATAGAGACCTGAGCCTAATAAAGGAATATGAGAAATCGGGGGATACCCTCCGACCTCGTCAGAAGGCGTACTGCCTCCTGCTTTATGCTTTATGTAGGCTCAAGTTTATAAAACTTAACAAATGCGCTCAAGCGCAGAAGGATCCATGAATGAGTAACCCCAATAATGCCGGATCACATTTAAAAGTGTTTATCCGGCCAAATTCGGAGGCTCAAAAATATTTTTTGGGTGTCGCCTCTCACGAAGCTATCGCGGCTGGAATACAGCCAAACTCCGCGTATGATCTATACTACCGCGGAGGAAAATTGCTGCCAAATCTTCAATTCACCATATTTTATGTCGGCGGCAGCCAGGCTTGGCAAAATTCCGACCGCACAAATATCGACAATGCGCTCTCTGCAGCGATGTCTGATCAAAATCTCAACAATGTTATGACGCAATATTTCAACGATCAAGCAATTACCAGTGTTTTTAAGCCTTCAACCATCCTCAGCGCCGCGGCGCCATCGCAACTGGCGCAAAGTGATATCGAAACCATGTTAACCACTATGTATACCGGCGGACAGCTTCAGGGATATGATCTTACATCCACCGTCTTTTGTTTTATTCTGTCCAGCGGAGTAGTTTTAAGCGATGGCAATGTAAATTCGCAGCAAGGTTTAGGTGGTTTCCATGGAGAGGTTCAATCCGGAAACACGACCCTATATTATGCGGTTGTAGCATATGCCGAAAATCAGGCGAACGGCCAAATGAACGGCATTGTAGCGTTTAATGCACCATGGAAAAACATTACCGCTGCGTTATATCACGAATTAAATGAAGCTCGAACAGATCCGGATGTAAACGGGGTACCAGGTTGGGTTTCGAATCCTATCAGCGATTTTGGCGGCCAAAGTGTTGAGGTTGGCGATGCGCCGGTTTTTGAGGCCGGAAGCAATTTAGGATTGGTCTTTAAAGAAGTGCCGCTGACAAACGGCAGCGGAACCGTGCCAATTCAGCTTATGTATTCCAACGCAGTACACGGACCGGAAGGCCCGCAAACAACGCCGGATCCACCAGCGACACAAACCGCGCCGGCCAACGGAATAGGAACTTCCGGAGCAACAACCGGAGGCAATTCGGGGCTATTTATTTTGGCAATTGTGTTGGGAGTCGTTATTATTGGTTTAATAGCGTTTTTGCTGTTGTATAAACATTAATTTTTCGGTTCATTTTGTAGTGGGATGTTTTGAAGAATGAAACATCCCTTGCAGTAAACCAACGCAAAAAGATCCATGTTCAATGACAACAAGCGGAATAGCGCCGATTTTTTCGGAAAGCGGCGCGCCGCGCAAAATCTTTGCAGCAACATATGGCGCCAGCACACAGGCGCCAGCGTGTCGCAGCAGTTCTTTTACCGGCGATCGGCCTGGCCAGTTTTTAGCTAATACAGCCGCGCCATACCCATAGCGGCGCAGCTCTGCTGATAAAGCGAGCGTTGTTGCGGGGATTCCGGTGTGAAAAACCTGGCTGGAATCGGTAACTGCCAATGTGGCGCCGGAACTGCGCAATTTAAAAGATAAATCGGCGTCTTCATTCCAAACATCATCAAAAATATGAAAACCGTTTAAACGCGCGAAATCTGTTTTACGAAAAGCAGCGTTTATCGTTACCAGGTACTCTACAACCCCATTTTTTACTCTATGGCGGTAAAAATGACTGTGAACCAAATAATTTGCAGTCCAAGTCCCACTTCCTTGGTTCACAATAGTCGCCCCTGCGCCGGCGCATGTATTTTCCGTAAACACATCGGCAAGGGAACGTAACCATCCGGGTGAAGCCAGGCAATCGGAATCAATAAACGCAAGTATCTCACCATGCGCAGCCGCTGCGCCAAAGTTGCGTGCGCTGGCAGGGCCGCCATTTGATTTGGAAATAATGGTAAATGCAATGGGAACATTATTTGCCTGTTGCGCATTCTCTTCCAAAAATTTTTGCGCAACGGAGACGGTAGTGTCTGTAGAGCCATCATCAACAATAATAATTTCAAATTTGTGCTGCAAATATTGTTGGATTACAAGAGTTTTAAGCAACCGTACAATCTGTTCCGGCCGGTTATAAACCGGAATAATTATACTGATAAACGGCAATGCAGCAATGTTTGACGATATTTCAGATTCCATTTCTGACCTTTTCATGTATGGGCGTGACTTGTTAGATCACAATACAATTGTGGATCCTTTTCACAACAGTTTTTTTCAATTTGAATAGTAGTATGGGTTATATGATAGCGATTGCACAGCATAGTATGTATGGTATTGATAAGTTTATCACAATCTTCAATTTGTTTATTTTCTTGAATTTGCACATGAGCGGAAAGCATACGTGTGCCGCCATCTAAAGACCAAATATGCAGATCGTGTACTTTTGCCACACCTTGCACACCAATGATCTCGCCGGCGATTTGCTGTGCGTTGACATCTTTGGGAGTAGCCTCCATCAAAATATCAATAGTAGAACGCAACAAAGACCAAGCGCTTTTGGCTATAAGAAGCGCTACAACCAAAGAAACAATTGGATCGGCGTATTGCCATCCGGTAAACAGCAGCACAAATCCGCTGAGCAGCACACCGGCAGATGCGCCAACATCGCCTAACGCATGCAGCGCGGCCGCGCGAATATTCAAGTTATCATGACTGCCACGATGTAAAATCCATGTATTCCATACATTCAGCGCAACGCCAAGTGACGCCGAAATGAAGAGCGCAGGCAAAGAAATAGTTTCAGGCCGGTGAAACCGCTGAAACGCTTCTAATCCAATCCAGCCAACAATAAGTATCAGCAAAACAGCATTGAGAAATGCAGCGATGATGCCTGCGCGATAATAGCCAAACGTATTTTGCCGATCGGACTTTTTTTGAGCGCGAACAGCGGCAAACCACGCCATACCGACTGCAAAAAAGTCGGTAAAAGCATGGCCGGCGTCTGAAAGCAGCGCCAAAGAATGCGAAATCAGACCACCCAAAAACTCTGCCAGCAGCAAAACCATAGTTATCATAAAAACATATTTTAACTGTGTGGCAGTTTGTTTCTGCAAATCAGAGCTATGATCATGTGTGTGATGGTGATCTTGCATACTTGGCCTTTCCATGTGTATTTAAAAATACCCGCTATTCTTATATTATATTATAATATCGACAATAATAGCGCTCCGCGAAAGCATAAGCGGAAACGGGCATAAGTAAAGTGAACAACCACTGAGCTGAAGACTCAGTGGCTTCGGCCACGAAAGTCCAGGCCCAGTCCCGCAAGGGCACGTTCACCAGACTCGGTCAGGAGAAATCCTGGTTCC
>JAJYBV010000023.1 GCA_021778805.1 Chloroflexota bacterium
GCGGCGGCTCTTCTACCTCCGATTCCGGCAGCAGCAGTGGCTCTTCTACCTCCGATTCCGGCTCCAGCAGTGGCTCGTCCACTTCAGATTCCGGTAAAAGCGGCGGATCTTCTACTTCTGATTCCGGCTCCAGCGGCGGCTCTTCTACCTCCGATTCCGGCAGCAGCAGTGGCTCTTCTACCTCCGATTCCGGCTCCAGCAGTGGCTCGTCCACTTCAGATTCCGGTAAAAGCGGCGGATCTTCTACTTCTGATTCCGGTAAAAGCGGCGGATCTTCTACCTCCGATTCCGGCAGCAGCAGTGGCTCGTCCACTTCAGATTCCGGCTCCAGCAGTGGCTCGTCCACTTCAGATTCCGGCTCCAGCAGTGGCTCGTCCACTTCAGATTCCGGTACCAGCGGAGGCTCTTCTACCACCGATTCCGGTACCAGCAGTGGTTCTTCTACCACCGATTCCGGTACCAGCAGTGGCTCTTCTACCACCGATTCCGGTACCAGCAGTGGTTCTTCCACAACGAGTTCCGGTACCAGCAGTGGTTCTTCCACAACGAGTTCCGGTACCAGCAGTGGTTCTTCAATTTCAAACATTACGGTAGTAAAAAATGTTGGTGAGATCCATGAAATATTAAAACGGTTAGGTCTGCAAAGCGGAAGTGATGGGGTATCCGGTGCGACTAGCGCTACCACTACCATTACCATTACTAATACATCTAACCTAACAATACAAATCACCTTGGTTAATGGAACCAACTCACCTAAAGTGTATCTTGTTAAAGATAAAGATATTCGGGAGGGATAGAACTTCCACAAAAAAGGTTTCCGTTGGGAATATCCGAATTTTTGTTGGATGTATCAATTTCTTCATACCCTGTGCTAAAACTGTGACATTTTTATCTTACTAAGCGTTAAGATATATATACGCAATATGCAAAAATGTGTTGCTATTGCATGACCAACGATGGATCATACTTAAAAAATAAGATCCATCGTTTTCTATTTTGTAAAACAGGTATCATACCATGTCTCTAAAACCACTTTTATACACACCGCCGGAATTATCGGCAGAAAATCGTGTCCACGGCAGAAATGTTCTGTATCTGAACGGATTCCTGATGCTGTTTGGTTATTTTACAATCATCAGTGTTACCGCACTGCATTTTACTCATGATATTCGCCTGACAGCAACAGCTGTAGGTGTTGCGCTGGCAGCCCGACAGTTTACTCAGCAAGGATTGGATCTGTTTGGCGGAGTATTTGGCGAACGATTTGGATATAGAATATCAATTACGCTGGGATGCTTTATTCGCGCACTGGGTTTTATTGGATTTAGCATTGCCCGCACATTTCCGGAACTTATGTTTGCCGCACTGATTGCAGGTTTTGGCGGCATGTTTTTTGACGCGACCGGAAGCGGCGCAATGGCGGCAGTTGTAAAACCTGAGGAGCGATCACGCATTTTCTCTATTTCAGCAACCATTAATAATGTCGGCGCGGCGCTGGGTCCGTTAGTTGGCGTATTCGCATATGCGTATTGGGGCTATCAGCCGGTAGGGTTGCTTGCCGCGCTAGTGTTCGTCATCATCGGGTTGGAAACGTACTTCTTTTTGCCCGATCACATCGAGCGGTTTGCTGCATCTCAAAAAGTACCGGCGCCTTCGCTGGGCCGAAGTTTGCGCGCAGCATTAAGCAACCGGGAATATATTATAACTATCGCTGCGTTAATGGGATTTTGGAGCATACTTTCACAAATTTCTCTTACTGTTCCGCTTATAGCTAATAAAATTGGCGGGGCTTCAGGTGTCGCTATTATTTTAGGAATTAATGCGTTTCTAGCTATTCCATTGCAATATCCGCTGGTGCGGCTTGCCGAACGATATATGAGCCTGATGAAAATATTAGGTATTTCCGCCTTAATTTGTGTTGCTGGTATGGTAATCGTTTACTTTGCAACCAATATGCCAATGGAAATTACAGGCATTGTTTTAGCGACTATCGGCAGTTTAGCCGTATCACCTATTACTGCCGCAATCTCTGCTAAAGTAGCTCCGCCGCGCGCATTGGCCGTATTTTACGGCATATCAGCTATCGGCATTGGCGCGGGCGGCGCGTTGGGTATGTTCATCGGCGGCAGATTATACGATTTGCAGCAAGCATTACACAGCCAGTGGTTTTTGGGAGTTTTTACCGCAATCGTTGGCGTAACAGTTGCATGGGCATTTCTGCAAACCAAAACGCCTGGGGTTTGTTCACTGCCAGCTTCGCGCAAAAATCTTGCAACTATGATGAAAGATCAGTCGGGAGTGGTTCATCCTTAATATCACCGTTGCGCAAAAAATTATAGGCTATTTCCGCCGCTGATTCCACTACATTTGGATCGGCGGCGTTCAGCCAGTGAATAGCAGCGTCTCGGCGAAACCAAGTAAGCTGCCTGCGTATAAAATCGTGGGTAGCATATTTCATCAATTGAACCGCATCGGCCAAAGATCGTTCGCCACGCAAATATTCCCCCATTTGCCGATATCCTAATGAAGACATTGACGGCAAACTCCAATCGTAACCTTTTTGCAGCAATTGGGTTGTTTCTTCCACCAAACCTAATTCCAGCATCCTGTCTATTCTAGCGTCGGCGCGCGCATATATTATTGCGCGATCGGTGTTTAGCCCAAGTTTCAGGCAAATAAATTCATCCTGCCCAATCTGACGCTGCGCAGCAAGCGGCTGCCCCGAAGTTTGAATAATTTCCAGCGCGCGAATAACCCGGCGGATATTTGCAGCGGGAATTGCAGTTGCCGCTGCTGGATCGGCGCGCCGCAGCAGTTCGTGCAGCGCATCAGCGCCGTTTTGCGCTGCCAGTTCCTCCCATTGCCGCCGTTGCGCATAATCTGGCTCTGCCGCAGGGATATGCAGCCCATCTGCAATCGCCTGAATATATAAGCCTGTGCCACCGGCCAAAAAAGGAATCTTTTGAGCATCGGCTATTGCATCTATTGCTTGCTTTGCCGCATGTTGAAAATCGTGCAGTGTAAACCGCTCATCGGGGTTAACAATATCAATAAGATGATGTTTGGCTAGCTTTTGCTCTTCTTCCGTCGGCTTTGCGGAGCCAATATCCATAAATCGATAGATTTGCCGTGAATCTGCGTTTACAATATCTCCGTTCAGCCGCTGCGCCAACGCTATAGCCAACGCCGTTTTACCGCACGCCGTTGGCCCTACAATAACAATGAGCGGTTGCTTTTTCGTATTCATCGAGTATTTTCGCCAGGTATATTTGGTTCCCGCCGGGGAACAGCTTGAATAGTGCGTTCTTTTTCGTAGGTAACCATACCGGGTCCGGAATTTTTCATCCGGCGCACATACCTTTGAAAGGTATAATCCACCGGAATGTACGGCGCGCCGCGTGATTGGCTGAACCACGCGGCCAGCGACGCAGCAAATTGAATAGTTTCGCCGTCCGGATCTTTTCCGGCGCTTTTAACAATCACGTGTGCGCCCGGCACTCCGCGAGCGTGCAGCCAAATATCTGATCCGGAGCCAATTTCAAATGTAACATATTCATTTTGCGCGCTGTTTTTCCCAACATACATCACAAAACCGCTGGGGCTTTTCACCTGAAGAATATTCATACTCTTCTTTTGATTCTTTTTGGGATTCTGCGATTTTTTCCCGGAAGATTTCTTGCGCGCTTTATCTGCCAGCAGCTTTGTTTTGCCGTTTTGCAAGTTATAGCCTTGGCGCGCAGCTACAATCATTTCTTTTACCTGATAGATATCATCAAGCGATTCCGCAATTTCCAGGTCGGTAAGCAACTGAGAAATATATTCCATTTCCGATTGCGTATCAGCAATTTGCTGTGGCAAAAGCGCCGCGCCGCGCCGCATTTTATGATATTTAGCAAAACGGCGTTCGGCGTTTTCCACAGCGCTATATTGCGGATCCAATTGCAGTGTAACGGCTCCTTCTCCGCTGCCATAATCGGGAACGGTAAAACTGCGCGCATGTTCAGGGATTTCATTGGCAAAAGATAGCAACAAATCGCCTTCCATTCGCAACGTTTCTGCGGATGCATACGAATGCTGCTCATCTTGCAAAGCGCCAAGTTTTCGCTTCAACCGATCTACGGCAGTATGCAGAGTTTTACGCAGCGGCGCACGGGCAGAATCAAGCGCGCTATGCCATTCTTTTGCGTTGAAATATTCCGCTATCATCTCGTTAGCAGAGTGGAAGGGTTGTGCAGCTCCTTGTAACGGGGTATATTCCGGAAATATGGCGGCGTCGGTTAATATGTGCTGATCGTCGTAAGATCCGGCCATATTCCAAGTGCGCTGCAGAGTTTTTTCTGCCATACGCCGAATCTCTGCGGCGATAACGCGGCAAAGTTCCGGCGCCTCCGGAGCGAATGGAGCGATAGTTTGGCCGGCGTCTCCGGTAGATTGAAAAACAATCCCTTTTGCTAAATCCGGGCTGACGCCGGCATACAAAGCCGTTATAGTTTTAGCGGCGTTCAGCGGTTCCGCAGGTGAAACGGCAGTGATATAAGCAAGAATATCTTCAGCGCGCGACTGGTCTGGAACATATTTTGCGTGTATAGCGCTGCCGATTGAAAATGTTTGCGGCGGTGGAGCTATATATTCTTTATTTGGCTGAATTGCCCGATAATGATTTACTTCCAGTGATACTTGGCGCAGTGCGCCCAATATCATATTTTGATTGTTTACAAGAATAGCGTTGGAGGCCTGCCCCATAATTTCGGCATAAAGGATAGTTTCATCTTCATCTGAACGCGCCGTATGGATTGCCGCAATTCTTTCCCATTCCGGCTGAGCCACACCGACAATGCGCGCGCCCTCCAGATATTTGCGCAACAGCATAACAAATGCGCTGGGATCCGGCAAAATTTTAGCCGGTTTAGCGCGCGAAGCTGCTATACGCGCAAAACGCGAGTGCGCCGAAATAGTAAGCCACGATGTTTTACGCGCGCCAAATATCTGCAGCGCAATAGAGTCTGGGGTTGGCGCAATCACCGATTCAATATGGGCGCCAACAAAGGCAGACTGCATTTCTGAAACAACCGCGGTAATTGCAGCAGCGTCTATTTTCATGTGCCAAAAGCCGGGCCGCAAAGGCCCCTTTCATAGAGATTTGGGGAATACATCGGTTTGGCGGTAGTTTAGACAACACCATTCCCCAGTTCCTTGGCGTCTTCAGCTACTAAATGGCAGCAATGACGCAGAAACAGACCAACGCATGAACAATCCGGTTAAAGGAATGCCACCGGCTCTTACATCATCTACAGGCAAAGCGCAAACCGGCAGATTTATTTTTGCCGCTCTTGCTGCAAATCTATAACCGCGCTGGCGCATTCATCGGCAGAAGCCCCTAAATATCTGCCGCGATAACGATTACGCAGCATGGGATTATTTTGAATCAGCGAACCAAACACATAAACGGTGGATAGAAGCTGCAAATTTTTCTGCGCATCACTTAAAAATTTTGCGGTTTGCCGGAATCGCGGAGCCGCGGATACCGATAATAGTATATAATCCGGTTGCAACACATGCGCTTTTTCCAGCAGCATCGGCAAATGCGCCTTTTCTCCTAAATATACCACTCTAAATCGTGCGCGCCGCAGCAGCAGCGCCAGCGTCAGCGCCTCGATATCATGCGGCTCCGAAGGTCCGCAGGCAATAATGACCAAAGGGCTGCCGCTGTGTTCTGAAATCATATCAAAATAACGAAACAGCCGGCTGCGTATATTCATAATTGCAAACTGCGCTTCCGGCAAATAATGCGAATCGCGCCGCCATTTATCCGTAATTTCTCGGACCGCCGGCAAAATAAATTTTGCGCATACCGACTCTAATTGTGAAAAACGAGAAAAAGCAACATCAAACAATTCACTGACTGCATTTGTATCAAATTTTGCGCAATCCTCTAAAAATTGCGCTTTTAATGTTTGATAATCTTGCCCAACCGGTATAGAGCCAGCCGTATCAGCCATATGCCACATGACACCGCTTTGCCGCATTAATTCATCCGATTCCGCAGGCTTTCCTTGCAAAAGGGCAGGATCAGTATCCGTATAGCGCGCAGATTCCCACCCGCCTTTTGGCGCGTTAAGGCTGCCGGCCGTGCGGCTTTTCAACAGCGCATTCCGAATGCGCATCGCAGTTAAATTGGGATCGGCTCCCTGAATAAGCTGCTGCCGCATCCAAGTAAAGGCAATAAGATCTTTTTCAGAATAGCGGATTAACCCTTGCCGCTCGGTTTGCGGACGAACATTAATCAGCTGATCCCACGACCACAAAGTAGCAGAACGCACACCAATGATTTTCACCAAAGATTCAATATCATATTGCGGAGTATCACCATAATTTTCAAAAATCGGCATATCCGAAGGGATATTCACTGGCCGGCTGTTCTGCCCGATTTTGCGGGTGAAATTTGTATAGGTTGAATATTGAAACGGACTCGGCCCTTGCGCCGCATCCGATGGTCTATCTGTCATAGGAATGAACCTTCCTTCGCTCGTTTAAAATCACATTGCAAATCAAAACTTATCTACGACACCAAATTGGCTAATCTTTCAGCAGTCTGCCAACTTTGCGCCTGCATGAATAAAATACCTTATCCTGTTATAATACTACATTTCTCAGCGATTACTCAGCGAGCTTCCGCTGAATAAGTGTTTGAAACCCGCCTAATCCGGAAGGATCTAAAAGCGTTTTTACAGCCGATCGCAAGCTTGAACTGCGGAAATAAGCTATCTGGCCGGCGTCGGTATGGCGTTCGGTTTCTGCTTGGGGAAATTGTGTATGAATGACATTTTGCATATCCCCAATTATTCCCAGTTCACTTAAAAAATCTCGCTGAGTAGTTAACTGTATCTGTTGCAGTCCATATTTTTGGCCAATATCATTTAACGCTGTAAAATTAACATGTGCGGTAATATCCGTCTCCCCTGTTCGTTCCAGTGGATTTTCATTCGTTGTGTGGTCGGTATAACACAACAGCGTGCCGCGCATGCGTTCAGGCGTATAAAGCGCTTCGGCTGCCGCGCCATAATCTATGGTTAGCGCGTATCCGTGTGTTTGCAGCGCAGAAGCAATTTCAGCCAGCCACTCATCCATCTGCAAATGAACTTCACAGCGCCACGAATCAGGCACTGGCAATTCATCTAAATGATAGCGGTGAATATAGTCCACTAAGCGCGCATCCGAAAGCGGCCCCAAAACCTCATGCAAAAATGGTTCTTCCGCGGTTGCGGCAACATACACTTCCATAAAACTGTGTTCACGCCGCTCTAAAATATGCGCGGGAAAAGCGTCTGGCAACTCATTGCTTAAAATACAGTGATACATATTTTTTTTCAGCGGCTGCATAGTTTGCGGCTCATGCATATCGCGCGTATGGTAACGCAGAGCAGCGCAAAACCGTTTGTCATTTTCCGAAGCCCAATCTAAAACTTCACGGCGCAGTAAACCGCGGCCGGCGCCATCCTCCATCACCAAAAACACATCCGGAAATTTGAACTCTGCCCAAACAGAACGCAGCCAGCGCGCAATAGCGCCGCCAAATAGCGGGCTGACATCTGCGCTGGTAAAAAAATCACCAGACCATCCCGTTCTTTGAACCCCCGGCTGCGTATAATATCCCCAATCTGGCTCATACAGCGCGGTGCGCATATAATCCGCAAACGTAATGACACCTCGTTCACGGATTGCGTCGGCCAAAGCCTTGCCTAATTCTGTTTGTTTTTGTTTACGCATGATTCACATTTTCCTTAGCGCTACACAATATGTTGTTTATATGCTATTATACAAGTTAGGGCTTCCAATTTACAGCGCAAAGCCGCTGAACAAAAAACCGCGCAACCACCGGATGTTTTTCAAGCAAAAACAGAGCGTTCACTTATCTGTTTCAAAAGCAGCGCGGCCGGTATTTCCAGCCGTTAGCCACCAACTTTGGCAAGGAAACGCACAACACACTGCGCACAGAAAGCCATCATAAAATTTTACTCAGCCGGAGAACTTGCATTGATGATTGCGCAACATGATTTGGAATCGCACTATTGTATTCTGCTGGTAGAAAATGATCCCGGATGCCGAAAGCTGGCAGAGAGTATCTTATCACATTTAGGCTTTCAATGCATTACCGCGCAAAATGGCGCAGAAGCGTTGCGCTTTGCGCAAATAGCGCAAATAGATTTAATTATCACCGATATTACTTTGCCCGACGGTGATGGCTTGCAAATAGCGCAATCTATTCGAACTTTGAAAAAATACGGGGATCTTCCGCTTATCTTTGTAACCGGCCTTAGCGATATAGAGTCCCGGATGAAAGCAACCGGCATAACCGGCGTAACAGCCATACAGAAACCATATCGGGTTGCGCAGTTTCGTCAAGTTGTTGTGAAAACATTGGAACATACGCCAACAGAGCAAGAAGGATTACGCTCATGATCATCAACGTAAAATATTTTGCTTCGCTGCGCGAAATAGTATCAATTGAACATGAACAATTTGACTTACCCGGCGAACAATCCATCTTAAGCGTGCGCAGCGCAATTTTAGCGCGGCGCCCGCAGCTTTCCGGCATAATAGAAAAGTGCAAAACCGCCCGCAACAGAAATATTGTATTATTATTAGATGAGACTGTCGCCGACGGTGATGAAATTGTTTTATTGCCGCCTATGAGCGGTGGCTAAACAATAATAGTGCCCTACAGGGGGAATTTGCGCCAATGTTTACCGGTATTATCGAAGAAACCGGCGAAGTTGTTCAGTTAACAAAGCAACATAATCTTACACTGCTGACCGTTCATTGCAACAAAGCGCTGGAAAACACACACATCGGTGACAGCATAGCCGTAAACGGCGTATGCCTTACAGCAATAGCGCTGACAAACAGCGACTTTACGGTAGAATTACAGCCGGAAACATTGCGCTGCACTAATTTGGGCGATTTACAATCGGGCGGCGCTGTCAATTTAGAACGCCCAATGGCGCCAGATGGCAGATTTGGCGGCCATATGGTGCAAGGTCATGTTGATTCTACCGGTATTATCCGCGAATTCCGCCAAGACGGCCCGGCAATAGAAGTGACAATTGAAACAGAGCCGGAATTAACCCGCTATATTGCGCCAAAAGGATTTATCGCGGTAGACGGCATTAGTTTAACCGTTGTGCAAACTATGCCGCAAAAGCATATGTTTACGCTCACCATTATCACACACACACAAAATATGGTCACACTTACGCACAAATCTCATGGAGATCGTGTTAATATTGAAGTAGATATCGTCGCCAAATACGTAGAGTCACTTTTGACGAATTATCCCAAAAATACCTAACATTTGTGCGGCGCCGAATATATCACCATTTTCTATTCTGAATATTCCATTCTCTCGTAAGGCGGAAATTAAACATGGCTAAAAAGCTGCGGGTAGGGGTTGTTTTTGGCGGGCGTTCAAGCGAACACGAAGTATCAGTGGCTTCGGCCCGCTCTGTTATGGCGGCAATGAATTCCGAAACATATGATATCATTCCAATTGCTATTGCAAAAAACGGCCAATGGCTACCCGGAACACCGCCAGACGCACTGGCTTCGCCTAAAGAAATGGCGGCCAGCAAACCTTCGGAACATATAGCTGCAGAACCGCCGGAAGTATTTGATCGACTGCCGCAGCTGCGCGACGCGACCGGGCAAAATCGTTTTCCGGAAGTTGACATTATTTTCCCGGTATTGCACGGAGCATTTGGTGAGGATGGAACTATTCAGGGCATGCTTGAACTTGCCGGATTGCCATATGTTGGCTGCGGTATCTTAGGTTCAGCGCTGGGTATTGATAAAGAAAAAGCAAAGATATTATTTCGCGCCGCCGGAATACCTGTAACGCCTTGGGTTACTTGCTATCGCCAAGAAATTCGCAGCGCGCCGGAAGCAATCATTCGCAAAGTAGAAGCCGCATTTCAATATCCGGTTTTTGTGAAGCCGGCCACATTAGGGTCCAGCGTGGGGGTAACTAAAGCGCACAACGCCAATGAACTGCTTGAAGGATTGCAAATGGCCGCTGCTTATGACCGCAAAATTTTGGTAGAACAAGGGATAAACTGCCGCGAATTGGAATGCGCGGTGTTGGGTAACGATAACCCGGCGGCATCGGTAGTAGGCGAGGTAATTGCCAGCAAAGAATTTTACGATTACGAATCGAAATACCTCGATGGCGCATCAAAAACCCTTGTTCCGGCCCCTATTGACAATGCGCTGGCGCAACGTATCCGCGAATACGCAATAAAAGCATTTCAGGCGCTGGATTTATCGGGATTATCACGTGTTGATTTCTTTCTCAGCAAAGACAATGGCGCAATTTACCTCAATGAGGTAAATACATTGCCTGGATTTACGGAAATCAGCATGTATCCCAAACTGTGGGAAGCAACGGGTATTCCATATACCCAATTAATTGATCGGCTGATTGAGTTGGGATTTGAACGCGCCAGAGATCGGGCAGCGGAATCTTACGACGCCAAACTGCCCAATTAATATGGGCGCCTACTGAGGAGTTCCTTGAATAGCGCCGGTTACTGCGCCATCTGATGCCACCGTCAAAATTAATTTAAGCAATAACGTATGTTGCTGCGTACTATCTTGCGCATTTATCTGCAAGTACCATTGCCGGTTAATATTGATAGAAGAAACCTGGCCGGAATACTGACTATAATTCGGCACCGAAAATGTCACAGATGTGCTTGTTATCGAAACGCTGCTTCTGTTTGAGTTATCATCATCATCATTAGATGAGTAATTCATGTGGCCAAGCATTGAAATATTTAATGTTCCGGTTGCCGGAGATACAAAATTCAAGTTCAGCGCCAACTGCACATTGCCATATGCGTCTGGTGTGCTTTGCGTAAATTGCCCTACTATATTTGCCGTAAATTGCTGTGTCGGATTCAAAGTTGGAGCCGCAGCAGAACTTGATGATGATGTTGTTGTTGCAGAAGATAAGCGCGATCCGCTTCCCAAGCCATTATTGGCAATTTTATTCCAGCCCGGCTGCATAGGGCCAATTTCCGAAAATAATATTCCGGCAAGCAGTAACCCGCCGGCAAAAAGCGCCACTCCGGGATATATTTTATTGGTTTGCGGCGCCGGTGTAAGGGCGCGCAGCATAATAATGCCGCTCACCGCGCCAAAACATACAAAGTAAATGAGCGCCGCCCACCAAGTGCGTGTATCGCTGCCTGTGGCAATGCCATGAATTGTAGTAAGCAGAAACACGATAAATGTACCCAAGTGCAAAAAGCGCCAAACTTTATAGCCAATTTTATTGCGCAGCAGCGAAGTAATGATCGTAGCAATAATTAAATAGAACGCTACAATACCCAACGCCACCCAAACTTGCCTGTAGTGGCTTGCAAAAGGTACAAATACTTCAAACCACGTAAACGAGGTAAAAGGATCGATCCAAACCGCTAACACATGCACGACAATAAACACCGAACTTAGCAAAGTAAGAAAATTATGCGTTTCATAATTGACCATACGCGGCCATTTGCCACCTTGCCATTTCAGCGACTGCGCGGCGCCGGTAAACACTGCCAGCGTAAGAAGAATATACGCAGTAAATCCGCCGGCGCGGGCAACATACCAAACAGTGGATTGTATATTCATCGATAAATTTTTATTCTCCTTTGGGCCAAGAACCAACGCTCAGTCTGGTCCCATCATCATTTAAAAAAACACCGGATAAACCGTGATTCAGTAAAAACAGCGATCCATCAACCAATCCAAGTATAAAAGCTGTTTTTGCGGCGACTTCTGCCTCGCGGCATGTTCCCGCTGCAGCGCTGACTGCGGCAACAGTATTTTGTACGGACTGCCCAGTGAGCGGGTTCAGCAAGTGATGCTGCAGCTCGCCATTGCGATACCAATACCGCCGTCCTTTGCCGGAAGTGGCAATTGCGCCGGAAAGCAGATGAACAATCTGATTTTTATCACCGGCAGGAACCGCAATATTCCAACCTTCAGATATATCGGACCGCCCCATAACCGCAATATCACCGCCGGCGTTTACCGCCGCAGATAGCACGCCAATATCGCGCAGCGCTTGCAGCGCGGCGTCTGCGGCCATGCCTTTTGCAATGCCGCCAACATCAAACGCAGCCGCGATAGGTTTAAATATTTTACTTTGCCGCGCATCAAAACGAACATCGCGCCATGCGCCGCCGGGCGTAGTTTCAACATGCTCTATTTTATCAGAGTGATCGATCAAATCAAACGAAACGTCATAGCCAACAGCGCGTATTTGCTGCGCCATGGTGGGATCAAATACACCATCGGTGCTTTGCGCCGCCTGAACAGAGGCTTCAAGAATAGTATAGAGAAATGGTGAAACAGAAACCCAGCCATTTTGCCGATTCAACACTGAAAGTTCGCTATCAGGCAAAAAACGGCTTAATTTCTTTTCCCATTGTGTAAATAAATCAGTCACACAAACGTTGGCTTCTTCAAACTGCGCAACAGGCACAATAAACGATATAGTTGTTCCCATTGCGCTAAACTCACCGGATTTCATATCCTCCGGATGATCGCTGTTAAGATAGGCCAGATTGTGTTGCAGGCGCATTAAAATTGCCAGATCCAAAATTAGCGCTGCCGCTGTTAAAGAAATTGCTGCTTGAAGAAGACTGAGATGGGGTGCTATTATTTGCGGAAGATCCGCTGGATTTGGCTGAAGCGGTAACACCATAGACATGATCTGCCGCCAGATAAACGAACAGTACAAACAAGCCGAGGGAAAGGACGATACTGATTCGTTTTAAAGATGTAACCACCGATTTTGTTTCTTCGCGTGTAAATTTATCTGCTGCCATATAGTTTCTCCTCTGTATGATGTGTTTGCGCGAACTCATCATTGAGAACTTTATTGTTTTTGTTGCAGATATGCTGCTACAAAACAAAAGCATCCATATCACGCTAAACCAAACACATTGTGATTGCTTAATCCATATTGTAGTAATCAGATGTTTATTTTTTATGAATTTTAAAGGGAAATGTATTGTGTTATTTCGATTTTACAATTATTTTACATTTTTTGGAAGCAAACGTGGGGCCAATCGGGCAAGGTTCATGTTAGATCTGTTTCAGACCTAAGCATGCAAAAAAAATAGCGCTATGGCAACCACAACACCAATTATGAAGCCAAAAATTTTAGTGACATTTCCGTTATTTTAAGGATACAGAAATATCACTAAAGTGTAACGATATTATTTTGGGGGACAATTATTCATCCGAAGATGTGCGGCGCCGGCTGCGAACTCGGTACATTTCGGCAACACGAATCCGTCCGGCAGAACGTTCTATTTCGGCCTGAAAAATGGCAATATCAATGTCTTCGGTTGCGTTTTCTTTATCTATTTGCGCGCGGCGGCGCGCATCTTCGGCTTTAGCTTCATCGATATTTTCCGCATGTTCGGCGTCATCCGCCAGAACCGTAATCGTGTCGTTAAGCACTTCAAGGAATCCGCCGCCAACGAAGATTAAATCTTCATGAGACTGGCGTTTAATATGAAGCGGCCCAATATCTAAAAGGCTAATCAATGGCGCATGGCCGGGTAAAATACCAAATTGGCCATCTTCCTGCGCCGTTGCTGTCACCTCATCAGCAGTTCCAGTAAAAATCTGGCCTGCCATCGTTAATATATTGACAGTAAGGGGCATATACATGCGCTCCCATTCAAATTATGCTGTATGCGCCAATGAGCGGCAGAAACAATTTCAAGTGAACACATAGCGCGGTGGTTTTTATACTTGAACCATGCGCTATGCGAAACACCTTACGATATTCTGCGCTATTTGTTGAGCGAGTCGTTATATTTTTTAACAACCATATCAATTGAACCGGCATACATAAAGAAATCTTGCGGAATATGATCATATTTACCTTCAAGAATCTCTTTAAATCCGCGAATTGTTTCCTTTAATGAAACAGATACGCCCGGAGTTCCGGTAAAACGTTCGCCAACAAAGAATGGCTGTGAGAAAAACCGCTCTATTCTGCGGGCGCGGTTAACAGTAACCTTATCTTCTTCGGATAATTCGTCAATACCCAGAATGGCTATAATATCCTGAAGCTCTTTATTGCGCTGCAAAACTTTCTGTACTTCGCGAGCCACCTGATAATGCTCCTCGCCAATTACCAGCGGATCCAAAATACGGCTGGTAGATTGCAGCGGATCGACGGCGGGATAAATGCCGCGCGAAGCAATACTGCGCTCAAGCACGATTGTTGAGTCGAGGTGAGCAAAGGTGGTTGCCGGAGCAGGATCGGTATAGTCATCGGCCGGAACATACACAGCTTGGAAGGATGTAATAGCACCGTTTTTGGTAGTGGTAATACGTTCCTGCAATTCACCCATTTCTTCCGCCAAATTTGGCTGATAGCCTACAGCGGAAGGAATACGGCCCAACAGCGCGGAAACTTCCGAACCGGCCTGTGTGAAGCGGAAAATATTATCGATGAACAGGAGCACATCGCGTTTTTCTTCATCACGGAAGTATTCGGCTATGGCCAACCCGGAAAGGGCAACGCGCAAACGTGCGCCTGGGGGTTCATTCATCTGTCCGAAAACCATGGCTAATTTATCGATAACTTCTGCGTCTTTCATTTCATGATACAAATCGTTTCCTTCGCGGGTTCGTTCGCCGACTCCGGCAAATACGCTAAACCCATTCTGGTTCAAAGCGATATTGTGAATCAATTCCTGAATAATAACCGTTTTGCCGGTGCCTGCTCCACCAAACGCTCCGGCCTTGCCGCCGCGCATAAACGGGCAGATAAGGTCGATAACTTTAATGCCGGTTTCCAGCACTTCAATAGTGCCGGATTGATCTTCCAGCGATGGCGGCGGCCGGTGAATTGGCCGATGCGGAATATTTTCGGGATCCGGCAGGTTATCTACCGCTTTGCCGACAACATTAAAGATGCGGCCAAGGGTTTTTTCGCCAACCGGCATAGAGATGGGCGAGCCGGTATCAATAACAACATCGCCGCGGCGCAAGCCGTCGGTTGGCCCCATGGCGACACAGCGCACCCAGTTATTACCGAGCTGCTGTTCAACTTCAAGAACAAGACGGCCTTGCTGTCCATCAATCTGCGTTTCCAGCGCGTGATATATTTCGGGAAGATGTTCGGGGGGAAATTCAACGTCGACGACGGCGCCGATAATTTGAACAACAACACCCTGAACTTTATTCGTTGTTGCGGTAGACATAAGCGCGTCTCCTCATTCATTGTCACCGGAACCGGCCACAACTTCCAGAATCTGGTTTGTAATGGCGGCTTGGCGGGCTTTATTATATGTCAAAGTTAGCGTATCTATCAGATCTTTTGCGTTATCTGTCGCGTTTTTCATGGCGACATATTGGGCGGAATAGAAACTTGCAACAGTTTCCAGCGCCGGCTGCAATATTAAAGTTTCAAGATAGCGCGGCAGCAGGGCCGAAAAAATAGCGGCCGGGCTAGGCTCGTAAAAGTAATCAGTTTGCTTTTCATCGGCGACGCCTTCAGGCGCGGTAACCGGCAAAAGCTTCAAATGCGACGGGCGCTGAATAGCCGGGTTAATGTACTTGGGATAAACAAGCACCCATTCATCAACCGACTGATCGATAAAAGCGTCAGAAACGGCGCGCGCGATCCCACGAATATCACCGCTGCTGGGAACATCGCCCAGCGATGTAAATTCCGCCAGCAACTGCAGATGGGTGCGCAAAACAAAATCACGTCCGCGTTTGCCAACAGCTATAAAACGAAAATCTTCGCGCGCAATCCCATATTCTTTTTGCAGATCGTTCATCAATCCAAGCGTATACCGAATTGTATTGGGAGTTAATGAACCGGAAAGCCCGCGATCGGGCGTAACCAGCGCAATACCAACATGTTTTACCGGCCGCGCCTGTAACAGACGCTTGTCGGCATCCGGCTCATCATCTCTGGGATCATCCGCTTCAGCGCTGACTTTTGCCAAACGCGCTAAAAGCACTCTCAGTTCATCGGCATACGGTCGCGACTGTTGAACCCGTTCTTGTGCGCGGCGCATTTTTGTGCTGGCAACCATCTGAAGCGCTCGGGTGATTTGTGAGACATTGCGAACGGAGCGAATTCTCCGCTTTATCTCTCTGGCAGTAGCCATACAACCTCCTGAGGGCGCTTAACGTGGCGCAACAGTATTTTTATAGTCCTGAACAGCGTTACGCAGTTCTGTAAAGGTAGCTTCAGAAATTTTCTTGCGATCTTTCACTGTTTCCTGAACCATTTTCTGACCGATCTGCGGATAGCGTGTTTTCATAAACTCGTGGAACTCCGATTCCCAACGCGAAATAAGCGCAACAGGAACCTCATCCAGCAAGCCTTCATTGATCGCCCAAATAATCATAATTTGCTGCTCAACTTCTAATGGACGATACTGCGGCTGTTTAAACACTTCGTCAATAATTCTGCCGCGAATAAGCTTCCGTTTTGTAGCTTGGTCTACATCGGCGCCGAACTGCGCAAACGCTGCAAGGTCACGATAGTCGGCTTGGGCTAAGCGCAGGCTACCGGCAACTTGTTTCATACCGGCAGTTTGGGCGTCACCGCCGACGCGAGAAACGGAAACACCAACGTTCAAAGCAGGCCGTTGGCCGCCATTGAACAAATCGCTTTCAAGGAAGATCTGCCCGTCGGTAATAGAAATGACGTTGGTGGGAATATAAGCCGAAACGTCATTTGCTTTTGTTTCAACAATAGGCAAAGCGGTCAGAGATCCGCCGCCGTAGTCTTTACTTAAACGGGCGGCGCGTTCCAGCAAGCGGGAATGCAGATAGAAAACGTCACCGGGGAATGCTTCACGGCCTGGCGGGCGGCGCATAATCAGCGACATATTACGATAGGCTTCTGCGTGTTTGGTTAAGTCATCATAAATAACCAAAGCGTCGCGGCCGCTTTCCATAATTTCCTCACCAATGGCGCAACCGGTATATGGGGCCAGATATTTCAAAGGAGCGGGATCTTCCGCGCTGGCGTGCACAATAACCGTATAATCTAAAGCGCCATATTGCCGCAGTGTTTCAATCAGCCGGCTGATTTGAAAATTGCGCTGCCCGACGGAAACATAAATGCAATACAGGCCTTTGCCTTTTTGGTTGATAATCGTGTCGATAGCAATAGCAGTTTTACCGGTTTGGCGGTCGCCGATAATTAATTCGCGTTGACCGCGGCCGATTGGGATCAGCGAATCAATAGCTTTAATGCCGGTTTGAACCGGAACTCTCACAGATTCGCGGGTAATAACGCCGGGGGCGACACGTTCCACCGGGCGAGTTTTGCCGGTATTAATGGGGCCGCCATTATCAATTGGCTGGCCAATTGCGTTTACTACGCGGCCAAACAAAGCGTCGCCAACCGGAACTTCAACGATACGGCCGGTAGTGCGAACTTCATCGCCTTCACGAATGGCGGTGAAATCTCCCATAATCGGGGCTTTCACATTATCTTCTTCAAGATTCAGCGCAATACCATATAAATTGGTGCGGGGAAACTCCAGCAATTCCAGATATTTCGCGCCGGTGACGCCAAAAATAGTTACAACACCGTCCGCTACTCTAACCACAGAGCCAACGCTGGTAATGGAAGCGTCATTCTTCGCTCCATCAAAATTTGCAATTCGACTTGCGATGATTTTAGTTATCTCATCACTATATGTAGATGCCATAGAATATAAATATCCTCCAATGGGTGCTGAGCGCGGAAAGCAGATTGCGCAACTGATGAAACAGCGGCGGCGCGCCAGCTAATTGGCAATAGATTCGCGCAGCAGTTTCAGTTTGCGCAGAACACTGGCGTCTATTAATGTATCACCGATACGAACAATAATACCGCCCAGAATCGACGGATCGATTTCCTGAGTTAAAATAATATTCTTGCCGGTGTGTTGTTTTACATAATCACGCAAAGCCGTAATCGTTTCGGAATCCAGCTCTGCGGCGGAAGTAATTACCGCATGGGCTTGGTTTTTCATCTCGTCATAAATAGCGGTAAAATCGCGTAAAATGGCGGGAGTTAAAGCAACCAAGTTATGTTCTGCAATCAGCAGAGCAAAATTAAGCGCCATAGGCGACATGCGTTTTGCGGCAATATCGCGGATAATGGCTTCTTTCACCGAAAACTGCACTTTTGGTTCTGAAAGAATAAATTGCAATTGGTGATTGCTATAGATATCGTTTAAAAACGTTAAATCTTGCAGCCATTGCTCTACCGCGTTATTTTCGTTTGCAATGGAAAATGCCGCTTCTGCGTAGCGTTTGGCAATAGCGCCTTTAAGAGCCATGTGTTACTCCCCCTGCGCAAGGAATTCCTGCACGAGTTTTCGCTGCTTGGCTCCGTCTAGAGATTCTCCCAACACTTTGCTGGCAGCGGCAATAGCGATATCCGCCACTTCGCCTTTCAGCGAATTTTTTGCCTGTGCAATTTCCTGGGCAATCACCTTTTCGGCGTTCTGCATCCGATCTTCGGCGCGCGCGCGCGCTTCACGCTCTATTTCGTCGCGCAGTTTTGTCGCGGTCTGCCGGCTTTCGTCTATAATACGAACGCTTTCTTGCCGCGCACCTTCAATGATAGATTTTGCTTCCAATTCTGCTTTAGCGAGTTCGCCGCGAGCGCGTTCTTCCTGTTCAACTCCTGCGCGAATAATTTCCTGCCGCTGGTCTAATGTTTTAAACAGCGCCGGAAACACCCATCTTTGCAGGATATACCACAGAAGCAGGAAATTCATCACTTCAACTAAAAGCAGCCATGGATTTAATCCTAATGGCAATTCAGCCAGAAACCCGGTTACCATAAGATGAACCCTTCTTCAATCTGAAAATTTTAGTGTAACGCTGGCGCGCGGCGTATATTTGCTGCGTTTTTAAGCGCGGCCGCGCGCGGACTTCATCGGCTGGTTATTTCAGGAAGAAGATAACGAGTGACACGACTAGCGCATAAATGGATATCGCTTCTGCGAACACGATGGCCAGTAACATATTTGTACGAATATCGTTGGTAGCGCCGGGGTTGCGTCCCATTGCGCTGAGCGCGGGGCCGGCAAGCAAGCCAACTCCAATTCCGGGTCCGATAGCGCCTAAACCGATAGCAATAGCAGCTGCGAGCTGATAAGTTTCCATGTAAGCCTCCAAAGCGCGTGTTTGATAATCACGCTTACATCAAAATTAAAATGTATACGCTGTGCAACAGCGAAGGGCGCAGTTTCTCTAGAAACTGCTCATCAAAGTTGAATGCGCGTTCATATGCGCAGTATACGCATATGAAGCAAGTATGATTCAATGCGCGCTTTGTACCGCGTGTTCATCGCCATGGTCGTGGCCGGTAGTGGCCAGCGAAAGGAACACGAGTGTCAGCGCAGAGAATACAAACGCCTGAATAAAGCCGACAAACAATTCCAACGGGTAAAATACGGTAGCGCCTAACCCAGGAATTAATGTGCCCAGCACAATCAGCAGCACGTCGCCGGCAAACACGTTGCCAAACAACCGGAAACTGAATGAAATAATACGGGCAAATTCGGCTACAATTTCCAGTATACCAACAAAAAAACTGATTGGATCTTTAAGGGTAAGATATTTCCCCAAATGGGCCTGCGGTCCAAGTATACGGAATCCATAAATTTGCGTAACAATGACTGAAATCAACGCCAACGCAAGAGTAAAGTTTAAATCGCTAGACGCGGGGCGTATCCATGGAATCAATTTATTGGAGCTGGAGCCGATCAAAAATATCCCCGCCACGGGGTGCGCGCCGGGGGTAGGTGTGCCGATTGCGTCGAGACCGGGTATAATTTCGGTCCAGTTTGCAAATAATATAAATAGAAATATTGAGGAAATAAATGGCAGAAAACGTCGCCCCCATACGGGTCCGGCGACATCGCTGCAAAAGCCGAGCAGCAAATCTGCAAACCATTCAACTAGATTTTGCAGACCTTTGGGAATAATGGACATTTTGCGGGTAGCAGGAATAAGGATGCCAAGGGTGATTGCCATACTTACCCAAGCGTTGATAAGGGTATTGGTTACCGGAATCGGACCAATATAAAACAAAATGTTCGGATTGACATCAATTGCCGGTAATAGCCATAGGGGACCGCCGGCGTCGGCCAGCGTCATGGGGTGCGCGGCAAATAATGTATATAATGATGACCACAGCACGGTACCATCATCCTCCGAGTAATTGGATGACTGCCGCGAACACCGGGGTTGACTTTCATCAGCTTCTCTGGCGTTGATTTTTAGTTTTTCGGTAACTGCAAAACCGCACGGACCACGAGAACGACGCCAACAACCAGGCCAAGCAACAGCCCTAGTAAGGTCGCAAAAGGCGTCGAGTTATGAAAAATACTATCGATTTTTACACCAACCAACGCGCCTGCTACGAGCGGCGCGGCAATATAAAAACCTACCTGCCCAACAAGCGCCAAAGTGGCGTAAAAACCTGATCGGCTGTTTTTGGTATTTGGTTGCTTATTCATGATGCTTTTTCATATGCCTCACATACACCTACAGCCAGTATATCACTTATCTGGTATATCTTCAAACAATCAGTACCGCTGAAACAGGAGTATATTTTCGTTTAATGAAACGTATTTTTTCTGGCCAAGCTTCAGGGAAGGAAAAAATGCAAAACCACGAGGAAAATAAATATGACTGCGGCCATAATTAATATAAATTGCAAATCTTTCAGCACATACGCATAATCTTCTGCGCGAATTTCCGATCGCACTGTAGAAACACGCTTGCTCGCTGACCTTTGCGGCTGTGCGGCGCGCATGCTTCTGGCAGGCGGTTGCGCTACAGTTGTTGTATTTTGCAATGTATTTTTCTTCGCGGCAATCTGCGCTGCGGTTTTTTGCGCAGGGGTTACTGCCGATTTTACTGCGCTGCGTGGCGCAGCTATCACGGTTGCTTCACCTAGATTTCCCGCTTCACTCGCGGTAGGCACTAAGGTTGGTCTTGTCGGTGTTTTTGTTGCAGCGCCGCTGCCTGTACGATTTACCGCAGCGAATTTTGCAGGATGGTGTTTCTTAGCCATGCTGTTTACTGCCTCCAGTAAGGCGTTTTCTACGAATTTCATGATATGATGTAGTAGTTACAATATATCTCATTCATACATTTTGCGCAAGCAAAGGGGACTGAAAGTTAGTCATGCGTATATTAATTATCGGATCCGGAGCCAGAGAACACACATTCTGCTGGGCGTTAGCGCATTCTGCCCAACAACCGGAACTATTTTGTTTGCCCGGAAACGCCGGCATTGCGAAAATTGCCCGGCAGGTTCCGCTCAACGCCGCCGACAGCGCCGCTTGCGCACAGTGGGCTATAGATAACGCCATTGATGTTACTGTTGTTGGTCCGGAAGAACCGCTTGCCCATGGCTTTGCAGATACTTTTCGCGCCGCCGGGCTGCGATGCTTGGGTCCCTCAAAATCTGCGGCCCAAATTGAAAGCAGTAAAGTATGGGCCAAAGAATTTATGCTGCGCAACAACATTCCTACTGCTCCCGCGTTCTTGGTCAATCGGCAGACATTACCCAGCGCAATAAAAAAACTGCAAAGCCTGGAACAGGTGTACCCCGTTGCTGTAAAAGCTGATGGACTGGCCGCAGGAAAAGGAGTTGTTATTGCCGCCAACGCCGATGAAGCTGTCGACGCGCTGCGCGCTATGATTGAAGAGGACCGCTTTGGCTCTGCCGGCGCTATGGTTTTAGTTGAATCGTTTTTACACGGCCGCGAAGTTTCAGTATTTGCTATATCGGATGGATCTTCTTTTAAATTGTTAGGCGCCGCCTGCGACCATAAACGGGCTTTTGATCATGATGATGGCCCCAATACCGGTGGCATGGGCGCCTATTCTCCTCCGGAATGGCTGCCCGAATCGATGCTTCAGCGCATTGAAAAAACCATCATTGCGCCTGTTATTATGGCGATGGCGCAAGAAAACAATCCCTTTAAGGGATTTTTATTTGCCGGCCTGATGATTACCGATGACGGCCCCAAAGTGATTGAGTTTAATGCGCGCATGGGTGACCCGGAAACTCAGGTTATTTTACCACGTATTGTGCAACCCGATTTTGCGGATTTATGCGTAGCGGCCGCCGAGGAAAGATTATTCATGCTTCCCGATATCCAATTTAGCAATCAAGCGGCATGCGGTGTGGTCATTGCCGCGCAGAATTATCCCGAATCCGGGGTTACAGACGCGCCGATTGCAGGTTTGGATGTTTTGCCTGCTGATGTGCTGCTGTTTCACGCCGGTGTGCGCAAAAACGCTGCCGGTGAGCTGACTGCCCACGGAGGTCGCATTCTTACGATGGTTGGTATGGGCGATGATGTCGCCGCAGCGCGCAATCATGTCTACGCTAATATAAACGCGGTTTCTTTTGCCGGGAGCCGATATCGCACAGATATCGGCAAAAACAGCAACTAACGCGCGGTACGCATGGGTGGAGGTGGGGAAACAAGCCACACGATTATGGTCTTTGATATTTTAATCAGGATAAAGACCAACATAATGGAGTATATTGAGTGTCCCATAGTTCCTGTTGTTGAACAAACACTGCACGGTCACACATGAGGCCATGCAATCCGGTAGGGGCGACCCTTGCGGTCGCCCTTGCTGCTCGGCTACCAATATTTCCCATCGGAAAATAAAATAAAAAGATATTTTTGGGGACACCCCAAACCCCGCGCAAGGGGCTACCGCCCCTTACGTATCCCTGGGTTATTGTGTTTGTTCTTATAATTGGAGATATTATTACTGAGACTGTGTAAAGTGAACGATATTAGGTATATAGAAATTTTCAGAATTTCTCCTCATCTCTCATACACTATTTCAATGCATCGTTGTATGACCAGCCATCAAGATCAACCGGCGTGATACCTTGATGGCTTAGCAATGTAGCTATTTGCGAGCGATGATCAATTCCATGATTGATAACCTGGATAAGAACATTCATAGCTGGAACATCGTATGTACCATTATCAAGGCGCAAAATACGATCATGATCATTTTGTGCTGCAACAGTGATCAGCATTTCACCTGAAAGTGTAGCCCGGCGCCGCAAATCTTCAAATCCGGGGAAATCAGCCTGATAATCAAGTTGGGGAAGAGGGAAACTGCCGGTTAATGCCCTTACATATCCCGCTTCTGATCCAATTAAATGCATAACGGTTGCACGAATATTACCGAAAACGCCATTCAGCGTGGCATCCAATTGAACATCGGATAGTTGAACGCATTGATCTAGCAATCGCAAGTTTGCCCAGAGGTTATATTTGAAGAAATCAGAAAGTCCGGCTGCCATTGTTACATTCTCCTTAATAAAAATAACTCGCATTAAGCGAATCGTTCAGATTATAGCAAATCATGCGGAATTTTTAAAAGGCAAAAGCATAACTCCACACTGAAACCAAGCTTATTCAATAGACATATTGCTGCAATTTGCCATGACTATCATCTGATTGGAAACAATACACTGTGAATAGCCAGCGCTATATCAATGGAGTTATGCTTCTTCTGTTTTTTGCGATACGTTGGTCTATGGCCTTCATATGTTGCTAAAGTCCATTACCCCGAAAAACACACCTTAGGCGCGCTTTTCCATGAATAAACCTGCCGCAAATATACCAAAGAATAATGGAATTGGCAGATACAGCCAAAAAGTAAGCGCCGATACCATAGAGCCGGAACCAATTCCCCAGAAAAATTGCAGCACATCATGCGTCAGCAGCCAAACGCCCAAAGCTAGCGGAGCCGCGCGCCATACAGTCAATTTGCCGCTGCGCAAATACAAAGCCGCGCCGAAAATAAGCGTTACTGCCACTGCTATTTGTACGCCAGGGATCATAATAATAAAAGGATTTTCCGCAAAAATATGGGTATTTGTGACGCTGAATTGAAACGGAAAATCTGTTATCTTCAAATAACCAATATTCAATACCGCTTGGTGATAATAGAACATATATAGGCTATAAGAAAACAACGACAACCCAAACAGTAATTTACTGCTTTTTGATGGAGCCGTAACTATCAGGCAGAGAAAACCAAAAACAAACCCGATATCTCCTAACAAAAATAGTGATTCGCTTGTTTGCAGATTCATCAATGTATAGCCCCAAAAAGTTAAAACACCCACAGCAAATATCTGTGCAGCCGCGCCAGCCAACGCTAACACACCCAGCAACTTAACGGCCAGCTGCCACGATATTTTTTCATTTTCGGTAGAGATTGAGGTGATTTCAATCATACGGCAATGTCCTTTTTCATTTGTAAAATATTGTAATTATTTAGAAAGGTAAAGCAAGGAATGGCTCTTCCAACAACGCATGAGCCGGCCACATATGCCGGGGATTCGCAAGGGGCGGACGCCTTTTGCGCGGGGTTTGGGGTGTCCCCACATACATTTTTTATATAAAAATGAAACACCGCGCGGCCATAATATGGGTAGATGGGAGGAAACAAGCCACATGTTTCATCATGTGGTGTTCCTCTTTGCGGATCTTGTCAATATCCCCTGAGTAGTTACCATATTTTAAAAATATACAGCCAAACTACCTGGTTATGGCCGATCGTTGTACGCCTTGTCAGAGATATGATAGCATATACTGTGCATAGGTTGCACATGTTATGTTTTGGGAGGTCACGGTATATGGCGCAGCTCGACGCCCAACAAAGCGCGAATTTTGCGAATGACTCCGGCTCATTAGCGTCTTCGCAGAATTTCACTGAGGGGAAAAAAACATCTGAAGTTTTTGCGCGGGTGGCGCGATATTTCCACGATTGTTTTGCCGCAGACGCCCGCGGCGGGGTTTTAAAAGATATTTTTGAGCAGACCGAATATCGTGTTTTTGCCTCCGGCAATGAGCAATTGCTTTCCGGCGTAGCAGTGAAAATGGCAACACCTGTAAAAACCGGCATAGAAGCGCAAAACGCCGCAGATATGAACCGCCGGGAACGCTTTTTAATTTATGGCTCCATTTTTTTAACCGGAAAAGCCCAAGCCCGCGGCCGCGGCGCCGGGGAACGCTTTTGCGCGCCGCTGCTGTACTACCCCGCACATATTGATATCGATGGCGGCAAGGCGTTTGTTTCGGTTTCTCTTGAAGAACAATACATAAATTTTCCCTTGCTTTCCACCTTTATAGAAGCTGAAAGCGACGAACAAGCGCAAGCCTACGCCGAGGCTATTTTAGCGCAGTTCCCCAGCGCGCCGTTTTCCGATAACGCGCTGACTGAATTGGCAGATTTGGTTGCGGAACTCATCCCCGATTTAGACACATCTGTTCTTAGTGAATACCCAGCGCTGCGCAGTGAAGAAAATCTGCGCGAGCTATCCGGCGGTTCGCTGAAATTAGTTCCCGCGTCGGCGGTTATGCTTGCCGCCAGACCATCCGAAGCCAAAGGTGTGCTTACTGAATTGCAGGCGCTGGGGCAGCATGGCGCTGTTTCCACACCGCTGCAAGCAATATTTGAACCCGATGTAGTCCACACACCCAACGTTGAAGGCGATCCATCTTCCGTTTTTGTTTCCGCAGAGCTGAGTTTAGCGCAGCAAAATATTATACACCGAGCACAGTTCCGGCCGCTGACGCTGGTTATTGGGCCGCCAGGAACCGGCAAATCGTTTACCACCGCGCAATTAGTGCTGGATACCGTTGCGCGCGGCAAAACCGTCCTTATCACATCAAAAATGAATAAAGCGGTAGATGTGGTTATTGATAAATTACAGCCGTACCTAGGCAGCCAAACTTTCATACTGCGCGGCGGAGACCGCAGTCATCGAGAAGAAATGCGCGCTTGGCTGAATGGGCTGCTTACCAACACCGGGCCGCAAGGCGCTCCACAAGCCGCCAGACCCGGCGAAATTGCTATGCTGGAAGATCGCTTGACGGCGTTAGACCGCGAATTAAGCGACAGCAAACGGCAAATTTCCGCAACCCTTACATTTGAATCGGATTGGACGGAAGCGCAAGAGGAATTAAAAGCCATCCATACCCCGGTTTACGCAACACAATTTGCGCAGGAAATCGGCCCGGATGAATTGTTGCGCCGCTTTCAAGAAGCGCGCCGGCTGGAAGCTTCTACTACACCAATTTTGGGCTGGGCCGCGCGGCAAAGAGGCCAGCAGCAGCTTGCCGCGCTGTGCGAAACGCTGGATATCCCCATTGCGCAATGCGAAAGCATTCCCGCTATCGCCGAACGCGAACGCATACGCCTGCGCATTCAGTCGTTTGAACGGGCAATTGCCGGCGTTGGCGATATTAACGCGCTGTTTACCACCTATGCGCGCTTACGCGAAGACCGAGGCAAATTGGTTGCCGAATTGCTTTCCATCCGCCGGCGCGACGCTTTAGCGCAAGCCTTGCGGCACGATCGCCGAGCTTTAGCCGCGTTTCTTACCGCATTAAACGCAAAATCCGACGCCGCACAAGACGCCATCTTCCGCGAAATGAATTTTGATTCGCTGCTGCGTACATTTCCAATTTGGGCCGTTACCAATCAACATATTGCCGATTTTTTACCTTTGGCGCCCGAAATGTTCGATCTCGTTATTATCGATGAAGCTTCGCAATGCGATATCGCCAGCGCGCTGCCGCTTTTATACCGCGCCGGCCGCGCTGTGGTGTGCGGCGATCCCAAACAATTGCGGCATTTGTCATTTTTGCGCGAAGATCGGCAGCGGGGCATCGCCACTCAGCACGGCCTTACCGCAATTGAACGCGAACAATGGAATTACCGCACACATAGTTTGCTCGACGCCGTAAACCAATCGCTTCCCACACAAGACGATGTTTCTCTGCTGGATGAGCACTACCGCAGTTTGCCGCAAATCATCGAATTCAGCAACGAGCGTTTTTATGGCGGCAGCCTGCGAGTGATGACGCGACGCCCCGACACGATCGGCGCGCGCAGCCTGGAATTGAAAAAAGTAAACGGCAAACGCCGCAAAGAAGGCTTTAACGCCGAAGAAGCCGACGCAATCCTAAAGGAAATCGATAAAATTGCTAAAGCCGAACAAAAACGCGACACGCGCAGCAAATCTTCCATCGGCATTTTATCGCCATACCGTGATCAAATAACCTACTTAAATAAGCAATTAGCGGCAAAATTAAAGCCGCGCACTTTGCAAGAACACCAAATTGCTATCGGAACCGCGCACACTTTCCAAGGCGACGAACGCGATATTATGATGCTGAGCTTTGTGGCAGACCCCACATCGCACCACGCAACGATAACATTTTTAAATCAGGAAAATCTTTTCAATGTAGCCGTTACACGCGCCAGACAGCGGCAAATTATCTTTACATCGCTGGATATGAAAGCGCTGCCGGCGCGTCACTTGGTTTCAGATTATTTGCGCTATGCCCAAAATTGTTTGGAAGACTCGGCAGACGCAACAGAGCAAAACGCAGAAGGTTTTATTGGCGAATTAGCGGAAACCCTGCGCCAACTTGGCTACTCCATTCGGCAAGATTATCCCGTAGCAGGGTTTACCATTCCGTTAGTAGTTTCAAATAACTCCGCTACGATGGCGCTGGAATGCGACGGATTGAAACGCCAGCGCAATTTTGCTGAAAGTATCGATCCCGTGGCGCGGCAAAGTATTTTAGAGCGCGCAGGCTGGCGCACACACCGCATCTCCTTTCGCCGATGGATGGAAGATAAAGCAGGCTGCGCCGCGGAAATTAGCGAAATTCTGGGCATTGGCAGCCAATAGCAGCCCATAGATCGCCACATTGCCGGCGATCTATGGCAAACAAGATGGCCAGCGCGCATAAAAAATTTTTTGGGATATCCCATCACTCCCAAAAAGCTACAACAGTTGACGCTATTGCAAGTCTATGATACGTTAATGGCAGATTTATCCGTGTTCTTTATCCCCGGGCGCTGTTCCCTGATTGTATGCATACTAGAGTACACACAAATACCGCGCCGCAAGATATATCGCTTTGGAAAACAAGCTTGGTTCCGGAAAAAACGGGAAGAATTATATCTTCAGCGTGGTGACACATGTATGAGATAAAGACGCGCTCACAAATATTATCAAGACTACGGCGAGGTTTCTCATGACACAAGATGATACTCAGGCCCAGCATATGCCCGGCCCCGAACTCATTTATCGGCTGGCGTATTATTACGATACGAAAACATTTCTCACATCTGTTTCACTTGGCGTGTATACAGCGCTGGCAGCGCACCCGCTTTCGTCGGAAGATCTTGCAAGACGGCTTAGTTTGCATACCAGACCATGCGAAGTGCTGCTGAACGCTTTGGTGGCCTTAGAGCTGCTGCGCACCGAGATCGATCCGCATACCCAGGAATTAGTATTTGCCAATACTCCTATTTCCGATACATTTTTGGTTGAAGGCCGGCCCGAATATATTGGCGAATGGCTGAAAAATGATGATAAATCTTGGAGCACTTGGGGAGATTTGGAAAATGTTATCCGCGGCTACGGCAGACACAACCAATCTATCTACGCTTCCACATCACCGGAACTTATCCGCATAGCGCGAATGGACGACATCGAGTCGCAAATTTTAGCGCCGAAACTGGTAGATGAACTGGATATTACCGACGAATCTACCCATAAAGTTTTGGATATCGGCGGGGGCAGCGGCAGATATGGCGTTGAATGCTGCCGGCGCGGCGCAAATATTTCCGCAACAGTGTTCGATCGCCTGCCGGTTCGCGAATTGTTTGATGATGTTATCCGCCAAACCGGTATGGTAAAACGCATGAATTATGTTGTCGGCGACTTCAACCACGATGTGCTGCCCCGCGGCTACGATCTTGCTTTGCTGATCGATGTGCTGCATTTGCAAGGTGAAAATAAAAACAGAGATCTGCTGTGGCGCGTTCGCGGATCTTTAGATGTTGGCGGCAGAATCGCCGTCCGCGAAACATTGCTGAACGACAATATGACGAGTCCGCGCCGCGCCGCGCTATTTTCTGTTAATGTTATGGCGCATTTCCCCGACGCCCGATGCTATTCCGCCGCCGAAATTGCTAAATGGCTGACGGAAGCCGGCTTTGACAATATTCGCATGCACGATACGTATCCGGGTTTGATTACTGCGAAAGTTTCTCAAAATCGCTAAGAGTCGCGTATCAGCAAAGGTGATGGCCTATACTATTTAAAGGCCATCACCTTGTGGCTTGTTTCCTCCCACCAACCATTTTCCCCTGCGCGGAGTTTGTTTTTAAAAAAATTTTATTTGGGAGGCGCCCCAAGCCCAGCGCAAGGGGCAGGCGCACCTTACGTATCCCGGATTTTGTGGCCAGGCTGCGCACTGTTGGAAGCAGTTACAAAATATATTTTGGGAGGCGCCCCAAGCCCAGCGCAAGGGACAGGTGCCCTTATGTATCCCCGCTTTTGTGGCCGGGCGGCGCACTATTGTAAGCAGTTACAAAATATATTTTGGGAGGCACCCCAAACCCAGCGCAAGGGGCAGGCGCCCTTATGTATCTCGGATTTTGTGTCCGGGCGGCGCACTATTGTTGGGATAACCATTCCCGGCTTTACCTTTTGAAAAATTACAATAGATTTTAATAAATTGTTAAATACTATATATGTATTTTAAAAAAATATATTTTTATGTTATAATATAGATAGGAATATGAGAGCAGGTTTTCAATATGCCCGAACTGCCGGAAGTTGAAGTGACGCGCCAACAATTGCAGCAATATGTTGCAGGCAGCGTCATTGAACATGTTGAAGTGGCAGAACCGAAAATTTTAGATTCCCCGGAGATGCTTCAGCGCCTTTCCGAAATATCGAATATCCACATTACAAGCTGCGAACGGCGCGGCAAACTGCTGCTGATTCATCTGGAAAACACCGATATCCTTGCAATACACCGCCGTATGGCCGGCAATTTAACACTGCTTGCGCGCAATGTACCTAATGAACTATATACTCGCGCAGTTTTTTACCTGCTCGCGCCGAATGGGGCAGAGCAGAAATTGTTGTATTCCGATCCCCGCAAGTTTGGCCGCATCGGCGTCTATCATCCCGGCGAACTTACGCAAAAACTTGCTTTGCTGGGTCCGGAGCCGCTTCAGGATGATTTTACAGATGCAGCGCTGAAACACGCCATAGGTACGGCAAACCGGCCGATAAAAACAATTTTGCTGGATCAATCTAAAATTGCCGGAATAGGCAACATCTATGCTGATGAATCGTTATTTATAGCAGGAATACATCCCGAACGCTATTCCCACTCGCTTACAGACATAGAAATACACACGCTGCGGATGGCCATTGCAACAACGCTGACATCAGCGTTAAAACACGCCGGAACCACTTTTGGCCGCCATAAAGATCTGTTCGGTTCAGCCGGCAGAAATTTGGATTATTTACAGGTGTACCAGCGTGATGGCTTGCCTTGCAAAATCTGCGGAAACGTTATTCAGCGCATCCGTGTAGCGCAGCGCAGTACACGTTTTTGTCCTGAATGTCAAAAATAGAAAAGATGGAGCAGTTCATTACATGTCTCAACCAGAACAGAACAAAACAAATATTTATTTCATTCGCCATGGCGAAGCCTTTTCAAATGTTCATCCCATCATTGCAGGTAAAAAAGGCGATCAAGGTCTTACCGAACTTGGTGTGCGCCAGGCCCAAGCCCTGCATGACAGAATTGCTGATACCGGTGAAATTAAGCCGGATGTTTTTATTGCCAGCCCATTAACGCGCGCACGCCAAACCGCTGAAATTATTTCCCCGGCAATACAGGCGCCCATTCAGTTTAATTGGGATGTTGAGGAATTGCGGCCTGGAGTGGCTGACGGTATGTCTGTTCAAGAATTTCATGAAAAATATGGTCTGCCGCACTTTCGTGAAAATCCTTTCCAGCCATTTGCTCCGGAAGGTGAAAATTGGCCGGGATTTATTATGCGCGTCGCCGAAGCGCTAAATACTATTATTTTGGAACATCCGCATAAAACTATTTTAATTGTGTGCCACGGCGGTGTTATAGACGCTTCCATGATCATCTTTTCGCGCATGCATTCGGTTTTATTTCCGCCAATGGTTTTCGCTACTGCTAACACATCCATTACTCATTGGCAATCTGTCGGCGATCAATCTTCAGGTATATTAGGCACATGGCGGCTGATGCGCTATAATGACACGGCGCATCTGGCCAAAATCGGCATAAACGACCATGTTAGTTGGGCCAAATCTATTGCTGATACGCAAAAAGAACAAAAAGATGAACATCTTTCCCTGCCGCTTCCAACCGAGGAAGAATCAGACACAAACTAGTGTTTTACAGCGCTGCCGGAGCAGTTTTTTATAATGCAGCCGGCAGCGCGCTACCTTATTTGGCGTGTCAGATTTTTTGGCCAGGTCCATTGTTTGTTCAGGCGCCATTACCCAATTTTCCTAGTGAAATGGCAGTGGACATGCCTTCTTGTGCTATCATCGCTATAGCGCACTTTCACATTATAGGAGTATGACGGATGACCTCTTTTACAACTTCCAACCCTGCTATACCCAGGCGCATACGGCTGATTAACTGGCACGGACACGAAAACGCAACTTTGGATGTAAACGGCGGCATGCTCGCTATTATCGGAGAAAACGGCTCCGGCAAATCTCTTATCTTAGACGCTATCGATTGGGCGCTGTTTCCGTCACCAGGCAAGCAATTTAATTCCGCGGCGCGCGAAGGCGGCCGGCAATCGCGCCGCACGCTTAGCAACACCATTCTGTTTTTTGATCCCCATGGTGTAGATAGGCCCGATAAAGGCTGGCGCCGCACCCGCACCGTTGGCTACTGCGCTGTTGAAATAGAGTTTGAAAATGACAGCCGCTGGGTTTTTGGAGCCGCCGCCGCCGCTACACCACACAGCGCCAGTCCTTGGTATTACGCGCTTCCGGCAGCCTTAGACGCTATTACTTTTTTAGGAGCCGCCGCAGAAGGCGGTAAAGCGCCGCTTACCTTTCAGGAATTTAAAAAAGCGAATGATCAACTGGTTTCCGCAGGCGGTATGTTATTTGGGGCTTCGCAAGTTGAAGATTATAATCGCGCCGTTGCCCGCCATTTGCTGAATATCGATGGCTCGGATTGGCAGCGTCGCTACGACGCTTTATATGATGTGCTGCACCGCGTACTGGGTCTGCGGGTAGATGACGCGCTGGTGGCAGACCCCAGCAGCGTTGTCCGCCAGTTTCTGCCCATTATCGATCGGCCGCACCTGGAACGCTTGGTAGATGGCCTTGAAGGCATTCAGCGCATTCACCGTGATATTGAAGAATATGAAAAACTGCACGCCGCGCTTTCCGCCGTTGAAGAGGCGCGCCGCAAGTACCACAACACCATCACCCAATTTGGCGCTTTAGCGTGGCTGAAATCTTCATGGGAAGCTGAAGACGCCGACCGCGCGCTGGAACAAGCCGAAACATTGCTGAGTGAAGCGCGCACCGCCAGCCAAAAAGCTGAAGCGGATGAAGACGCCGCCTATATTGAAGAAATTAACATCCGCCGCGAGTTAGAGGCGCTGCAGGAAATGCACCAAGGTGAAATTGTGCAGGCTGTTTCGCGAGCAAACAACGCCCTGCAAGCGGCGCAGCGCGAACAAGAACGTTCCGCCAGAGAAGTAAAACAGGCCGAACAACGGCTGAATCGCGCCAAACAAGTGGTTGTTTCTTCACAAACTTCTTTAGAGCAAGAACATCAAACCACACAAAAAAGAGTTATGGAACTTGCCGGCCGGGTAAAATCGGTCTTCGGCTTTATGCCCGATCCGTTAGATAATGCTTTTCATACATTGGCGGAACAACCGGAACCGGAACTGCATTCCGATACATTGCACGCCGCCGCCGCCGCGATAGACGCTGAATTGGCTAAATTAGAATCGCAATTAAAGCAACTGCAAACGGCGCGCGATGTAACCGCTAAAGCGCGGGTAGCTGAACGCGACGCGCAAGCAAAACACACCGCCATTGAATCTGCTTCTCACAATTCGCGCAAAACATTGTGGAGCAGGTGGGAACGGCTGCGCGCGCGCTGGCCTGCCGAAGCTGCTGCTGCGCCAACCGGCGACCCCGCATTGCCTAAAATTGCTCCGGCGCAAGAAAGCGCCCAACGTTTCGCGGCCGCGCTGCGCGACCAAATACATCAGAAAAATGATGAAATGGCGGCGCTGCGGTTACGCAGTGATGAAATTAAAAATAAGCTGACTGAAACCGAAACCGAATTGGCTAAACCGGCGCAGGAAGCGCAGCCGCAATTAACAAAAAATCGTGAACGCGCATATCAGCATATTGCCCTGCTTGACGCGCAAGCTTCGCCACTCTATTGGCGCATCGATTTTTCCGGCAGTGAGGGCGCGCATAGTGGCGCAATTGAAGCGCTGCTGGCGCATTTAGATATATTAACTCCGCTGCGAATGGAACAAGTCTCTGCAGATATGCAAACCGCCATTGCCACGGAAACAGACTGGAAAGTTGTCATCGATCTTCCCACTGCAGCGCAGCCATCTGTGGCAACTGAAAACACAGTGGCTACAGCGCTGAAAACACAAGATAAAACTATTCGCGCGATGATTGATGCGCTTTTTGGCGCTTGCGCGCTGAAAGAGCAGCCTGCCATGCACGGTGATTATTTGTGCCCAGACGGCCGCTATCGGCTGAATGGGTTAGAAGGCAAAGCGCCGCTGCCCACAAAAACCAACACATTCATTGGATTGCAGCAGCGCAAACAGGCTGCCGCAGAACGCCGCACGGAACTTCTGACCGAACGCGAGCAATACCTTACCGAATCGACGGCGGCGCAAAATACAATAAAGCAAGCCAAAACCGATTTGGGGCGCTTTGATGAGCAATTGCAGCAAATTGAGGAATGCTTGCATTTGCTGGAAGAAGTAAAAATCCGTTTAACCGAAACGCAGGATTCTTTGGCGGCGCTGGATGACGCGGCTATGGCTGTTGCAGATTCCCAGCGAACAGTTCAAGAAGCTGAAGCCATAGAACAAAATCAGCTGGAGATTTGGAAAACGTCTGCCGGCGCATATCAACAATTGTCCGATATTCAGAAATTGGCGCAGGCGCGGTTGCTCGTCGCGCAATCCGTTGGAGACGCCATTAACCGCGCTGCAGAAATGCGTCAGCGGCTGGCCAGCTTACAAGCGCGGCTGCGTTCCGCAGAAGAATCTTACGCCGCCGAAGAAGAATCTTACGGTATTGCCCGCGCAACCCTTTCCGACGCCGATAAAGCCGCCGACGATGCGCAAAAATTATTGGCGTCTGCCAGAAACGCACTGCGCGACGCAGGCTTGGAAAATGTTGAAACACGCATCACCGATTTGCAGAAACGCCTGAAATCTACGCAAGATCGCGCTAGACAGCTTGGCGTTGCTAAAGGGGTAGCGCTGCACCAACTAGAGGCATCGCAGCAAAGATTTGAAAAATGTGCGCAATCAGCACAAGAGCAAAGCGCGAAACTGAAAGACCGCAACCAACATTTTGGTGAATTGCTTAACGCAGTGACGCGCAGCCTTACTTTGCCGGAAACCTCTACCAGTGAACCTGCCCGGTTCGCGCGCCAGCTTACCCGCGGCCGCGAAAGCCGCAGCCGGCTGGAAGAAGATTTGCCGCGTATATTGGCAGCTTCTGAACGCGAACAAGAATATTTTCTTTCAGCAGTCGGTGAATATCAATCCATGGTTGGGGTAGATGAAAAATTCGGGCTGAAACAACCGGCGCGCACAACACTTTCAATGGCTCCGCAAGGCTACTTGATGGATATTGTTCCGCGCCGCGAAGCCATGACAGATATTTTATTGCTGCTGGAATTTCTGCAAGCTTCCATTGAACAGCTAAAAAGTACGCTAACAGATAAAGTAACCCGGGTTGTTCGTGACATTATTTTGGGCGAAGTTGTTTCGCACTTAGTGGAACAATTAGCCCGCGCCGAAGATATTATTGCGGGATTGAATGAACGCTTGGCCAACGCGCGTTTTTTTGCGCGCAACACAAAGTTTTCCTTAAAACTTTCTGTTCGCTTGGCGCGCCGCCCCGATATTCCTTTTGACCACGTTTCCGTTGCTTCAGCGCTGGTAGAACATGGCCGCGCACTGCCCAGCCAGGAACGGGAAGAATTAACTAAAATATTTTCGGTTTGGCTGGATGAACAAATGCGCGGGCAAACTCAACCATCGGTTGAAACTTTGGTGGAGCAGCTCGATTACCGCCGATGGGTAGATATTTCACTGCTGCACTCCGACGAACTCGATCCGAGAGTGCGCCCTTGGGATAGCGCAGTATCGGGCTTTGGCTCCGGCGGTGAGCAGCGTGTGCCTGTGTATGTGCTGTTAATTACTGCCGCCGCAATGCAATTTGCCGTTTCTAACGCGCCATTGCGCATTCTTATGCACGATGAAGCGTTTGCCCGTATGGATCAGCGCAACGCAGACCTTGTGGTGCGGTTTGCACAGCAGTTAGGTGTCGGATTGGTAATTGCTTCTCCCAACTTAGATTTATTTGCGGAAGGCATAAAATATGCTACAGCCTATCGGTTGCGGCAGCTGCCAAACGGATTAATTGCCCGCGAGGCGCTGCACCTGAAATCTTATGATACAGAAGATCTGCAAATTCCCATCAGCGGCGCATCATCTTAGCTTAAAAATACTGCGCTGAGACGGTACCATTCACGCACAAATTGTGAATTTAGACCGCATTTAACGGTATGAAGTTTGCTCATTTTGTGGTATATAAAAAGAGACGCCTTTTTTTGTATAAAAGTCGTAACACAATTTTTGGTTTCAAAAGGAGACAAGTATGCATCCATTGAGAATTGGCGCAATATATGGCTTCATTGCCGCAGTAGTGCAAGTAGCTACCATATATGTAAACCACAAACTGCTTTCAACTACCAATGGTATTGTTGGTTTTGTCGGAGCTTTTCTTATCCCCTTAGTTTTACTGTATCTTTCAGGGCACTTTGCCGGCCGGCATAAACGCCTGAACGAAAAAACAACCGCTACATCCGGGCCAAACGCAATATTGCACGGCACATCGGCTGGCATTACATCTGGCTTGATCTTTATTATTCTCGTCGGTCTTTCCGGCAAATATTTAGGAAGTTTCTTAGGTATTGTACATACCCATGACATTTTTGGTTCAGTTTTAGGTTCGCTGGGATTTGTTTTAGCGTTTATCGGCTGGTTTTTTGCCGGGGTAATTTTGGGATCTATCGGCGGCTTGTTCGGCGATTCCCTTGCCCACAAACAGCTGAAAAAAGCTTAATTTACGCTATTTTGCGTAAACAGCGTTTATTGCAAAAAGGCTGTGCGGGAATATTATTTTTCCCGTCAGCCTTATTTTTTTATAGTTCTGGTAACTACTCGGGGATATTGAGAAGATACATAGAACGCAAAAGATACGGCGCAGCATAGTTTGCCGGGCGGCCACACCGCTCCGAAGCACAAGCGCCGCCACATATCGTTTGTTTTAGAGCATACGCCGCGCGGTCACACCTGAGGCAATGCAATCCGGTAGGGGCGACCCTTGCGGTCGCCCTTGCTTCCCTGCCACCAATATTTCTTGGGGAAATTTTAAAATAAAAGAGATTTGGGGGACACCCCAACCCCCGCGCAAGGGGCATCCGCCCCATACGTATCCTTGGTGTGTACCGTGCGGTATTGTATTTTTAAAATTATAAGATGTTTTGGGAGGCGCCCCGCGCACCCCCTTGCGAATCCTTGGCTGTTGTGGCTAGTCTAGCGGCGCGACTCCGCAATGATTCGGGAAATTTGCACAAACTCCGGTTTTAGACTGGCCCCGCCTACAAGCGCGCCATCAATCTCTGGAGACTCCATAAAAGCGGCAATATTCGCTGCAGTTGCGCTGCCACCATATAAAATACGCAAATCTTGCGCAGAGCTTGCGCCATACATCTCTGCAAATACGGAACGGATCATTTGCGCCATTGATTCTGCGTCGTCGCGCGATGCGGCGCGGCCCGTACCAATAGCCCAAACCGGTTCATAGGCGATAACAATATCTTTCAGCTTTTCTGCCGGCAAACTTGCTAACCCGCGCTGAATCTGCCCGGCGACAACCGCTTCAGAATTATCGGCCTCGCGCTGCGCAAGTTGCTCTCCAACACAAACAACGCAAGATAAACCTGCATCTAATGCGCGCAGGATTTTGCTATGCGTCATTTCATCTGTTTCATGGTGATACATACGGCGCTCAGAGTGTCCAATGATGGTCCAAGAACATAATTCGGCTGCCATCACAGCAGAAACTTCTCCGGTAAAAGCGCCTTGCGTATGCTCACTTACATTTTGTACGCCTACATAAATATTCGAGCCATTTAAAGCTTGAACGGCCGCCGGAACGGAAATATATGGAGGGAAAACAAGATTTACCACCCCTTGAACTTCCGTTAATTCGCTGCGAATGCTTTGCAGAAATTCCGCCGTCTGCTGCGGCCCATAATTCAGTTTCCAGTTGCCTGCTGCAATTGGTATACGCATAATATTACCTCTCTGCGTCTTTTAAAGCTGCAACACCCGGTAAAGTTCGGCCTTCTAAAAATTCCAAAGAAGCTCCGCCACCAGTTGAAACATGGGTTACCATGGTTGCGGCGCCGGCTTTTTCAACTGCTGCCGCGCTGTCTCCGCCACCAATGATGGTAACGGCGCCTTCCGCAGTTCGGTTTACCAGAGTTTGAATAATTTCGTTGGTGCCGACAGCAAATTTTGGAAACTCCGCAACACCCAAGGTACCATTAAAAACGATGGTTTGTGAAGTTTGTAAAACCTCTTGGAACTCCCGAATTGTTGCATGGCCAATATCTAATATGCGCCAGCCATCCGGAACATGGGCAGTATCCACCGTTTGCGAAGCAGCGTCGGCAGCAAACGCATCGGCAATCACAGCGTCTGACGGCAAAACAAAACGCACATGATATTCTTCAGCCAGCAATTTTAGTCTGCGCGCCTCGGTCAGTTTCGATTCCTCGACCAACGAATTGCCAATTGCATAACCTTCGGCTTTTAAAAACGTATTAGCCATACCACCACCGATTAAAATAGCATTGGCTAAAGTAATCAATCGTTCTATTACGGCTATTTTATCGGATACTTTGGCGCCACCGATAATTGCGGTAAGCGGCCGATGAGGGTTTTCTAACGCCGAGCCAAGGAAGTTCAGTTCTTTTTCCATCAAAAAGCCCGCATATGCCGGCAGCAAATGCGCCACGCCCTCGGTAGAGGCATGGGCGCGGTGCGCGGAACCAAAGGCGTCATTCACATAGATATCGCCTAATTTTGCCATCTGTTCCGCAAACGCCGGGTCATTTTTTTCCTCTTCAGGATGAAAGCGGACATTTTCTAAAAGCGCCACCTGTCCAGACTGCAGCGCAAAAACAATGCTTTCCGCTTCAGCGCCTACGCAATCCGAAGCAAACTGCACCGGCTGGCCCAGCAATTCACTTAAACGGATAGCAACAGGTTTCAGCGTATATTTTACATCAGCGCCTTTTGGGCGGCCCAAATGCGACATCAGCGCAACAGACGCGCCATGATCCAGCAGATAACGAATTGTAGGCAGAGACGCACGGATGCGGGTGTCATCAGTAATATTTCCATGCTCATCTTGCGGAACATTAAAATCGACGCGCGCTAAAATTCGCTTTCCCTCTACCTGCGCGTCGCGGATTGTTGCCTTATTCATGATTATCACCTTAAATAATATTGAAGCAAACACGGAAAAGCGCCGCGCGAGAAGAGCAATGGAATATCTCTCCCCGCACATAATCAACGGCGCAGTATTCCTTTACAGGTGTTTTGCGACCATCGCAGCAAGGTCTGAAACGCGGCAGGAATAGCCCCACTCATTGTCATACCAAGAAAATACTTTCACAAACTTGCCGCCAAGTGTGGTAGTAAGTTTGCTGTCTACAATAGAGGAGTGCGGATCGGCTTTATAATCCATAGAAACCAATTCCTCTTCGCTATACCCTAAAATGCCTTTCATTGGGCCTTCAGCAGCGGCTGCCCGCAATGCTTCATTTACCTTAGCAGTAGTTTCATCGCCCAAATCATCACGCAGCACACAAGTAAAATCGACGATAGAAACAGTTGGGGTAGGCACGCGCAGTGAAATGCCGTTTAATTTGCCTTTTAATTCCGGAATGACCAGTACAACTGCTTTGGCGGCGCCGGTGGTAGTAGGGACAATATTCAAGGCGGCCGCGCGCGCTTCGCGGATATCTTTTTTTACAACATCCAGCAGCGACTGAGAGTTTGTATAGCTATGCACTGTGTTCATCAAGCCATATTCAATGCCAAACGCATCATTCAGTACCTTTACAACCGGAGCCAAGCCATTGGTGGTACAAGAAGCATTGGAAATAACATGATGTTCCGCCGGATTATACGCCGAGTCATTTACGCCTAAAACAACGGTAATATCCTCATTTTTTGCGGGAGCAGAAATAATAACTTTACGCACGGAATCATGCTTATGGGCAACAGCCTTATGCGCATCGGTAAATAATCCGGTTGATTCGATAACCATTTCTGCGCCAACGCTTCCCCACGGAATTTGCCCGGGATCGCGTTCGGAAAACACTTTAATAAGCTTGCCATTGACGACAAGATCGTTTCCTTCCACGCCAACTTCGCCGTTAAATTTGCCATAATTTGAGTCATGGCGCAATAATTGCGCGTTAGTTTTGGTATCGGTAATATCATTAATTGCTACTACTTCAAGTTCATCTGCGTGTCTGTCCAAAATTGCCTTAAGCGACTGACGGCCGATTCTGCCAAACCCATTAATGCCAACACGAACGGTCATACCTTATTTTCTCCTTTGCATTTATCAAAAATGCAGTTCAAAATAGCCGGACTTTCGCTTTTCTTACAAGCTTTAATTGTACACGGGCGCTGCGGAGCATTCCGGATAACAGCCGGAGCCTCGACGCTGAGGGGCGCAGCCCCTATATGAATTACCCAATGCTAACATTTTGCTTAGGCGAAACATCCAATAAATAGTACATTGTGCAGCGATATCGCTGTGCGTGGTATCGTACAATTTAAGTATATCAGATCGAAAATGAAGTTTCAGAACCCTTTCTGTGATTCTGCCGAAAAGGAGACATTTTTGTGTTGACTCTTGCCTCTTTAACCGAATCAGTTATTTTGCAGCGTCAGGAAAAATTAATCGACAGTGGGCCACAACTGCGCGGAATCGGATCCGCAAAATTTGGCCAAAATCAATTTCAAATGCAGATCGCCGGCGCGTCTTGCCAGCCGGGCAAAGCGGCAGAGCTTGTAAAACGCGCGATGGCATTTGCCAACAGCCAAATGCAGAATATTTCTTGGACATTTCTACCCGAACGGGAAGATCACGATATTGCGGCGGCGCTGGAACACGAGGGTTTTGCCAAACGAGAAGATCTGCGGCTAATGGGAAAAATCGGGGAGTTAAATTCTCCGAAATTTCCGGCAAAAGATGTGATTGCAGAACCGATACGCTCTATTTACGATATGCAAGAATATGAACGAGTTGCGGCATGGGGATTCAATAATCAGCAATATGTAAGCAATGATTATTTAGCAATGCGCAGCGCTGAACGCTGGGAAGAACAGCAATCGCAATGGTATCAATACTATGTTGGAAAAATCAGCGGGCACGTTGTCAGCGGGGCATATATTTCGCTTTGGGAACGTGTGCCAACTATTTACGGTGTGGCAACCATACCAACAGCGAGCGGCAAAGGCGCTGCAGGAACGGTAATGACCGAGCTGGTAAAAGATATCATCGGGCGCGGGTTTCCCTGGACATGCCTGTATGTTGCCTTAGGCAATCCAGCGGAAAAGCTCTACACCGAATTAGGGTATACGGCATTGCTTACCTTATCAACTTATTATCATTCATATTATTAATATAGCGAAGCTGCAACTTACACAGCGCACAACAAATACCACATGGGGCGGCGTACATAACCCAGGGATTCACAAGGGGCGGATACCCCTTACGCGGGGTTTGGAGTG
>JAJYBV010000104.1 GCA_021778805.1 Chloroflexota bacterium
CCCAAAGCCAGTCCCCGCAAGGGGAAAGAAGTCATTCGACACTACTTTGAAACACAAGGGTAAGGAACGGCGATTCTTCCACGAAGCTAAAGACTTCGTGGTTTTCTCGCTCGGCCAGTATAAATTTATTTGGGGACACCCCAAACCTCGCGCAAGGGGCTACCGCCCTTATGTATCCCTGATTTGTGGCCAAACCCCGAGCAAATGGCTACCGATCCTTACGAATCCTGGCTTTTGCAGCCGGCCGGCGCAGTTATACCGGTAACTTTTTCTTCCAGCAAAGGACGTAAAAACATACCGGTATAACTGCGCTTGCATTGCACAATTTCCTCCGGAGTGCCTTGCGCTATTATTGTGCCGCCGCGATCTCCGCCTTCGGGGCCAAGATCAATAATCCAATCAGCGCATTTAATAACATCCAAATTATGCTCAATAACCAGCACCGTATTTCCGGCGTCGGTAAGGCGCTGAAGCACATGCAGCAGCCGTTCCACATCTGCAAAGTGCAGACCGGTAGTTGGCTCATCTAAGATATACAGCGTTTTGCCGGTAGAGCGCCGGGAAAGCTCTGACGCAAGTTTCACCCGCTGGGCTTCTCCGCCGGAAAGGGTAGTAGCCGGCTGGCCCAACGTCATATAATTTAAACCAACGTCGCGCAGTGTAGAAAATTTATTATAGACGGAAGGAATAGCGGCGAAGAATTCACAAGCGGTTTCAATGGTCATATCCAGCACATCGGCGATAGTTTTGCCTTTAAACCGAATATCCAGCGCCTCGCGATTGTAACGTTTGCCATGGCATGCCTCACACGGCACATACACATCCGGCAGAAAATTCATTTCAATTTTGATGATACCTTCGCCTTGGCATGTTTCACAGCGGCCGCCTTTCACATTAAACGAAAACCTGCCCGGTGTATAACCCCGCGCGCGCGCATCGGCCGTTTGCGCAAACAATTCGCGGATAGCGGTAAACGCATTGGTGTACGTAGCCGGATTCGATCTTGGAGTTCGGCCAATTGGAGATTGATCGATATCGATGACCTTATCCAGCGCTTCAATGCCAATAATACTATCATGTTCACCGGCGCGGCGGCGGGCGCCATTCAGCGCGGTTGCCAGCTTTGGGTAGATTACGCTGTTTACCAAAGAACTTTTGCCCGAACCGGAAACGCCGGTTACCACTACCAATTTCCCCAACGGTATTTCAACGGAAATATTTTTTAAGTTGTGCTCGCGGGCTCCGTTAATAATCAACGTTTTGCCATTGCCGTTCCTGCGTTTATCCGGAATTGTTATCGCCAGCCTGCGCGATAAATATTTGCCGGTAATAGAATCCGGATGACGCTTTATTTCCTCAAATGTTCCTTGAGCAACAACTTTGCCGCCCAAATCACCTGCGCCGGGTCCAATATCTACAATATAATCCGAATCGCGCATTGTTTCTTCATCATGTTCTACCACAATCAAGGTATTGCCTAAATCGCGCAGCCGCTTCAATGTTTGAATCAGCCGTTCATTATCGCGTTGATGCAACCCAATGCTCGGTTCATCCAATATATATAAAACTCCTGTCAGCCCGGACCCAATTTGTGTTGCCAACCGGATGCGCTGCGCTTCACCGCCGGAAAGCGTATTTGCCGCGCGCGATAACGTAAGATAATCCAGTCCTACATCAACTAAAAAACCCAGCCGCGCCAATATTTCTTTCAAAATCGGGGTTGAAATAATTCGTTCGCGATCACCTCTTTCGCTTTCCTGAAGATTTGCAAAAAAATCTTTCAACTTCAGCACCGGCAGAGCCGTCAGTTCCTGTATATTTTTATCGTGTACAGTAACACCCAGCGCTTCCGGCCGCAATTTTTTACCATGGCACGTAGGGCAGACACGCTCCGTCATATATTTTTCCATCTCAGCCCGCATGTGATCTGACCCTTCGGCGTGCCGCTGCTTTACATACGCCACAACCCCTTCATAGCGCGCGGAATATTCTCGGGTTTGGCCTGTTTGGTTGCGGTACCGGAATTTCAATTCCTCGGGATCGCCATATAAAATAACGCGCTGCTGCTGCGCCGTCATTTCTTTCCAATGCACCCTGGCGGTAAAGCCATAGCGTTCCCTTAGGGCAGCCATTTGCATGGCGTACCATTGGCTGGTTCCGGAATACGTAATCCAGGGGCCAAGCGCGCCTTCATCCAAAGTTAAATTGGGGTTTACCACCAGCAGTTCCTCATCTACCACCAATTTATAACCTAAACCGGTGCAATCGGGGCAAGCGCCATGAGGATTATTAAAGCTGAAGGTGCGCGGAGCAATTTCATCGATAGAAAAATTGCAATATTCGCAGGCAAATTTTTCAGAATATAAACGCTCTTCCGTTGTATTTCCTTCGGTGTCTACAATCGCGGCAATCATAACACCATTGCCGGCTTTTAACGTTGTTTCTATCGAATCGGTAACCCGCTGCCGCATGCTGTGGGTTTCGGCGGGCGCCGTTTCCGTCCCGTTTCTCATCTCCGCCATAGCAGATCCATCTTCGTTATCCAGCGTATCAGCCAGCGAAAGCGGCGCCGGGTAATGTCCGTTAGCGCGCTCCGGCAAAGCGGCAAGCGAATATTCCTGGTGGTCCTCGGCAACTTTGGCCAGCTGCGGGGCCGGATGCAGATAGGTAATATTAGCCGCAGGGTGTTCTGCCGAATCATCAGCTATTTCGTTATGAATAACCAAGCGATCTACCACCACTTCGATTGTATGTTTTTTGTTTTTATCCAAATCAATCGGATCGCTTAGATCTCGGGTAACTCCATCTACCCGCACGCGGGCATAGCCACTTTTACGCAAATCTTCCAGTGTTTGCCGATACTCGCCTTTGCGGCCTTTCACAATAGGAGAAAGCAGCATAACACGGGTTTCTTCCGGCAAATCCAGCATTGCGTCTGCCATCTGCTGCACTGTTTGCGCGCTCACCGGGCGGCCGCATATAGGGCAGTGCGGCTGGCCAATGCGGGCATAAAGCAAGCGCATATAATCATAAATCTCTGTTACCGTTCCAACTGTAGAGCGTGGGTTATGCGAAGCGCTTTTTTGATCGATAGAAATAGCCGGAGATAATCCATCAATGTGATCGACATCCGGTTTCTCCATCTGCCCTAAAAATTGGCGCGCATACGAAGAAAGCGACTCAATATAACGCCGTTGACCCTCTGCAAACAAGGTGTCGAAAGCAAGGCTGCTTTTGCCAGAGCCGGATAACCCCGTAAAAACCACCATTTTATCTCTTGGTATAACCAAATCAATATTTTTTAGGTTGTGTTCGCGGGCGCCGCGAATATGTATGGAATTTTGGGGCATTGCTTGCTCTCCTGGTTAGATTATTTGTTTCAAACATTATACCATATTGAATGTATACCGCATTTAGTCTGCCAGACGCCAAAACAAGGACTAGTTTCCCGTTATATCCCTAAACTTCTTGTCTAATTTACCGATAACACAAGATATGAACACAAGATAGTCGGAAGACTGCAACAATATTCAATGCTTCATTGGGTATTGGCGGCAGGATTTTTCGGAGATATAACAGCTATGAAAACGTTAAAACCAAAACGCGCCGGATTTTTCCGGATGACGCCTAAAAAAATGATTATTGCAGCGGCGTTAGCGGCCGGCGTTATTAGTATTCCGATTTTAGGAGTTTATGGCTATTTAAATATAACCCACAACCCAAATACAGCCACACATTTAATTACACTCCCGGCGTCTTACGCGCCAGCTGCGGTAAACGCCGCTCAACAGCGCATTATGTATGCATTGCAGCGCGAACCTGCCGGATATATGCTGGAGCAGGTTAATTCTCAAAATATTTCTGTTCCGCTTGGTTTATTGACCAATCGATTTGGCGCAGATGACAGTGATATTATCTCAGCAGTCAAAATTTCGCCAAATTACCAATATGTCGCCATCGATGGCAGCGGAGATCACGGTGATTTTGTGTGGATATATAACACATCTACAAAATCTTTATCTATGACTCCAAGCAACGCAATAGGCGAGTTTTTAAATTGGATGCCTGACGGGCAGCATTTTTTGTTTAAACCGTTTATTCCCATGGGGCCAAATCCCTTGGCATGGAATGAAGGTGTTTGGATAGTCAATGCAAAAGACGGCAGCCACGTTAATGTTGCTTTGCCGCAAAACCTGACATCAAGTCAGTTGGTAGACGCCATATCTGCGCCATCAGGTTCATCGCTGCTTCTCAGCGTTTCTCAAGGGCTGGGTTTGGGCAGTGAAGTGTGGAGCATGGGCGTAAACGGCGCACAGCCACAGCAAATGTTCAACAGCAAGCAAATTGTCGGACTGTTCAGTTGGGCGCCAAACGGCCAGCGGTTAGCGTATCAAACTATTCAAGATACCGATGTGGCGTTTCAATCCGGCGGACTTTGGCTGATGAATACAGCAAACGCACAGCGCACCTATGTTGCGGCGATCGATGGAGGGCATGGCTACACAGTTTCATGGTCTCCTAACAGCGAAAATCTGGCGTTTGTTACGCGGCTGAATACATCTTCACAAATCGCAAACAGCCAGGCCGGCGCATTAATCAGCGCAATACAAAACTATTCGCTGCTTAGCGGCGCAGTTACAACTATTGCCGGGCCGCAGCAAACAGGGGAACCGCGCAATATTCAACCAAATTGGACGGCTGATAATAATTTGGTGTTTACCTCAATGTCCGCGAGTTCACAAAAATATGGCGCGGCGTTAACATCGGCAGAATTCTGGCTGGTATCTGCGCATGGCGCAGTTCAGACAAACAGCGTAACAACTCCATTATTTACTATCGAGCCTCTTACATTTGCAAATGCAGCAAACGTTTCGGCCATGTATGATTTACAGGGGTAAAACCAGAGGATTCATCACTATGTTAAAACATATTATCGCGCCAATAGCGCTGTTGATTACATTGCTTAGTTTTGGCATTCCGGGTATACAGCAGCAAGCGCATGCGCAATCTGCTCCGGCGCCATTTTTATACAGACCATATTACGGCGATCGAACGTTGTTCTCACGCTCCATTTCTATGTTTGATCACGATGAGCCTTGGTACGCCAATGACGGTAAGTTTGTGCGGTTTGACGGAACCGTTGTCTACAATAATTCCGTGTATAGCTGCGATCCTTACCAAAGCTGTTACGACGGCCACAATGGCTACGACATAAATATGTTTTATGAGCCTGTGCTGGCCGCGGCTGCCGGCACAGTAGTGCAAGCCGGCTGGAGCGACCCGGCTAACCACGAAAATGGCGGCGGGTTAACCATAGCGATAGACCATGGCAATGGTTACGCCACATTATACGCGCACTTAGACGCTATTTTAGTAACCACCGGCGAGCAGGTCAGCGCACAGTGGCAAATTGCAACCAGCGGATCTACCGGTGACGCATCGGGGCCGCACCTGCATTTCTCGGTGTTTCAGCTTCCGAATTGGCTTGCCGTCGATCCATTAGGTTGGCAGTCTACCGCCATGGCAGATCCAAATATCGTCCCTGATTATTATATGTTCCTGGCAAATCCGGCGGCTCCAACACAAGCTCCTTGTTTGGGGTGCGATAACGGCGCAGCTCATCCCGGCGCAATTGTGACTGATGATTCTTCGGCGGGATTTTCCACTACGGGAACTTGGAACAGCGCCACCGGCAACGGATATATCAACGGCGGCATGAAGTGGACCTATACTGCCTCCGGACAGGCAACCGCAACCGCAACATGGAAAGCATCCTTGCCTTCCTCCGGCGTGTATGAAATTGGCGCATACATAGATCCGCAAAACGCAGGCAGTCAATGGGCGCCATATACAATCGGCCATGTAAACAGCGCAGGCACGGCAGAATCAACAACTGTTTGGGTAGATCAGGAACATGTGGGATCTTTTAACACGCCATTCGGCTCCATCAACACAGGGCCGCAGTGGATTGGGCTGGGAGAATATTATTTCTCGGCCGGAGCGCCGGCGCAAATTACCCTTACCAACGCGACCGGTGAAACCAATGTGCAGCTTGGCGCTGACGCGATAGAGTTTATTCCGGTTCCGCTTGGCGCCAATATGCTGAACGGCCAATAATAACTATATTTCCGACAGATCAGGCAGAGCTTTAAATGTTTGCCCACAGTTGCAACAAAAAAACAGACCAGTCACAGTATTTCGCGTGACTAGTCTGTTTCTTAATATCCGGATTGTTATTAGAAGTTATCCGGATGTTTTTATAAAACCAATAAAGGGAAATCCATACGCATAATTGGTTAAGATTGTTTGTGACGCTACATGCATTTGACTATCAAAGGTCATTGCTTCAATCGAAAACGGCGGCGTTATCCATTCTCTAAAACTTTCTGCGCTTAATATCAAAGTTTTACTGTCTGGCGACCAAGCAGTTGGGTACCAGCCTTTTGCTAAATACGTTGCCGAATCTGCCGCAAGATTCAGTTCCCATGCAGAGATATTAGCGCCACTGGAAACAGCAACGCTATTGGGATATCCTGGGTGCCAAGCTATCGTTGTAAAATTACCGCCGGTTTGCCGAAGAATATTTGGAAAATAGCGTACTTGTTCAGTTTGTGTATTGATAACCGCAACTTGGGGCGTAAATCGATATCCCTGATACGGACTATTACACACCAAAAACGCCGGAAATACCGGTTGTGGCATAGCAGCAGGCGTAGCTATGGATGTGCTTGTGGAAATATTGTTTTTGTGATTATACGTTTAAGTTGCATGAACATGCACAAATTTAGAAAAACAACTTATTGAAGTATAATATCATATTTTTGTACAATTTATTACCATAAACGCCGTCACTGGTAGACTATTGCAGAAACACTTATAGCTACCCATTGAGGCGCTAAGGGCGAATATCACCAAGGATTCGTAAGGGGCGGCAGCCCCTTGCGCGGGGTTTGGGGTGTCCCCAAAATATCTTTTTATTTTATTTTTCCGAGGGAAAATATTAGTAGCCGAGGAGCAAGGGCGACCGCAAGGGTCGCCCCTACCGGATTGCATCGCCTCATGTGTGCCGCGCAGTGATTGCATTTAAACAAGCGCGATAGAGCAGCGCTTATGCTACAACGCGGCATTTATAGCCGCACAATCCATTATTCCGCGCCGGAGTAAAAGGGCATCCCCCAAAATTATTTATTTTACCAAGTTTAACTCCCATTTTGCAGTGTGATTGCCAGTTTTTCAGAAAATTTGTAGTGTGGAGTCCACAAAAACGGAGGATTTCCGATGACTGCAGAGGCAATATAGGAGCATAAGATATAGTTATATAGTCCTTTTTTATATCAGCCTACACCTTATGTTCCTGTTTTCCTCTGCTCTTTAATGCGATTTTCAGATATGTTTTACTTTATGTATCCCAAAACGCATGCCATGCTTTTGGATAAATTCATAGCCATACAATATTGCGCTTAATAAAAGATTAAACGACATGCAGAGATTGGCGATGAGCGCAATGGTAATAAATGCGCTATTTGCTGGATATACCTGCGCCGGAACATAATTAATATATGTAACTGCTGTATTGCCGGCAGCTTGAAAGTACGTTAACAACCAAAATTCATGCGCAATAGCTATAAATGCATTTACAACAAATAGTACGCCGGCAGCCCATAAAATTGCGCTCCAAACATGCCGCTGCGGCTTCCAAAACAGCCGTATAAATATCACAATCGCGCAAAAAACAGGCGCAACATTTATGACAACTTCACCAAGCCATCCCGAAATCATCCAGCTATCTATAAAAATTGCGTAATTCCAGCCATACAGGTAAACACTATGTATAATGGCAGAGCCATATTGCCAGAAGTTTGCTGTAAAATCAGTAATTGCTATTGCCGGGGTTCCTATACGTCCCGGAAGAGGATACGGTCCATCAGAACTGGTAAAAAACGGTACCCAAGGTATAACAATGCCAAGCGCATAATAGAACGCGCCAAGAAATGACACGGTTTGGATAGCAGTTATCAAGCGTTTTTTCATAAAAACAACAGGCGCCGTCCCTGTTTATAAGCAAGGAACGGATGCGCCTGCTCGTCAGTTGACGAGCCTCTCTTTCTGTTTGGAATTAGCGTCGCCGCCACTTAGATGACTATTAATTTGATTTTTTGGATTTAGGGCAACTAATTATACTATTTACTTTACAATATTTTACAATATTTTGTATTTTTGTGAAATATTAGCAAGCAAGTTATGATATTTAGTAAAATTCAGTTGCAAATCATTTGTATTTGGCGCCCTTGAAATTGCTGTAGTAAATACTAGGTTATGAAGAAACTCAAGTAAAAAATTTTTAATAACCTAATATATTTACCAATCATTATTAAATGTAACAGAGAATGATGTTCCATTAGTAGAAATCGAATCAGGGCTTGCATCTATAAAACGGTTTATCATCACAAAATAATAATGATTATCATTTCCTACACTTCCATAAGTATTAGATTGAGCACTATACCAAGATGCGTAAGTAAATAAAACATTACCAAAATTTGCTAATCGAATACCATATGGTATCTTTCCTTCTACGATATAGTCAGCGGAACAATTTGTACCAGTAGTATTTGTACTCCAACCAGGAATATCATTCGAAGCCATATACATACCATTACGATCATCATAAATATATGAATATGCGCCATATGATGAGTTATTTGAGTTATAGCTATAAAGAGTATCACCCGGTAGTATGTTTTCCCATGATGGAGCATTATACTGATCTTGTGGGTAATTTTCTACAAACATTGTTGCTGTATTTGTTCCAGAACTATTAACTGTTATTTCACCACCTGATTGTATAATGGTTTTACTACAGAAAGCACCACCTAATCCAGTCCATATTGCGTAGAGCGAATTAGCAGGTCCATTTGCTTTTAATAGTGTAACATATCCATATGCTTCATTATAACTTCGTTGAATATCCGCGTTACCTGCCCACGAAGGACTTGGGTTACGTTGTGCCCAAAGCACATTAGTAGCAGGATGAGTTACAGGTAAATTGTGTCTTACAAATGTACAAATACGGTGTTTTATATGAGTAATTACATATGCCCATTGTGTAACTGCAACAGGTGAATGTGGCTTAGGAGGTAGATCATAATGCTGAATCTGTACAGATGTAAGTTCAAATGGACGAATATTTTGTGGTGGTATAGGAGCACATTTAATAGCATGAACAATGGTTTCTGTTGGATTAGCTATTAATTGCATATTATTTGGTGTAACATGGGGGGGGGGAATGAATGGGTTTGCATTACAGGAAGAAAAGTAAATCCAGAAATGAGCGCAATGAAACAGGTCAATACAATTGTTTGTAGGGTTTTGAACATTCCGTTATGCAAAATTGATACCTTCAGTTCCTTTCCGCGCCATATAAGGCGCATCCCATAAAGCTCGAAATTACGTTTGTATTTCTGATTAATACTGAAAACTTGAAATCATCACACTGATTTGCCATATAAAGCAATGAAGAATATAATATTTATACTGGCCGAGCGAGAAAACCACGAAGTCTTTAGCTTCGTGGAAGAATCGCCGTTCCTTACCCTTGTGTTTCAATGTAGTGTCGAATGACTTCTTTCCCCTTGCGGGGTA
>JAJYBV010000105.1 GCA_021778805.1 Chloroflexota bacterium
CCCAATCCCCGCGCAAGGGGCATCCGCCCCTTACGAATCCCCGGTTGTGTACCGCGAGGTGTTTCGTTTATAAAAGATGATTTTGGGGGACACCCCAAACCCCGCGCAAGGGGCTACCGCCCCTTGCGTATCCCCGGTGTGTACCGTGCGATATGGTATTTTTATAAATAATATATTATTGGGGACACCCCAAACCCCGCGTAAGGGGCTATCGCCCCTTACGTATCCCTGGTTGTGTACCGCGAGGTGTTTCGTTTATAAAAGATATTTATTGGGGGGACACCCCAAACCCCGCGCAAGGGGCTGCCGCCCCTTACGTATCCTCTGAGTAGTTACACAAAATGGTAACTATAAAATAAAACTCACACTTTGCGCACAATAATAGCTGTTCGCTTCAAAATTATGCGCCGTGTGTTCCAGTACGGTATATACTAAAAGTGAGGCGTAACAGTGAAATAGTAAGGTTTGCTATGCAAATAAGTAATAGAAGCGTGTTCATATTTGCATCTGTATAAGGAGGCTGGTGTGCGAAATTCGTTTATTTTAAACCGCGCAGATTTCAATGCTTTATTTACTGCGCTGCATACGCGCGGTTATACCATTATCGGTCCCGCCATAAATAACGGCGCTATTGTGTATGAAGAATTGCAATCTGTAGATGACTTGCCGGCTGGCTGGACCGATCAGCAAGACGCAGGAACTTATACGTTAAAGAAGCGGCAGGATAATGCGCTATTTGGGTATAATGTTGGGCCGCAATCGTTTAAGCAGTTTTTATTTCCGCCAAAGCAAAGGGTTTGGACAGCGCGCCGCACAACAGATGGCGCTGTGATAGAGCCGGAGCCGGCAGAAACCACAAAACTTGCGCTGCTCGGCGCACGCGCTTGCGATATTGCCGCGATTGCAACGCAGGATGTTGTTTTTTTAAAGGGCGCCTATACTGAAAGAATCTATCAGACAAAACGCAGCGAACTGTGTGTTATCGCTGTAAATTGCGGCCAGGCCGGCGGCGCATGCTTTTGCGCTTCTACCGGATCCGGCCCTGAAGTTATCCAAGGCTACGATCTTTGCCTGACAGAATTGCTTGACGCACCTCAGCATCAGTTTTATATCACTACCGGAACAGACCTTGGGGAGCAGCTGTTGGCAGATTTGCCAATGCATCCTGCTGCTGCGCGTCACGCAAAATTAGCCGCGGAAATTGTTGCTCATACTGCGGATTCAATGCAGCGCAGCATAAATCCTGCGGCGGCGGCGAATCTTTCTAATCTGGCGGAACATCCGCAATGGGAAGATATCGCTCTGCGGTGCTTAACCTGTTCTAACTGCACTATGGTTTGCCCGACTTGTTTTTGTGTATCTTTTGAAGATCATACAGATTTAGCCGGCGCACAAACCGAAAGAATACGTTTGTGGGATTCGTGCTTTACCACATCGCATTCTCACACCGCGGGTGGAAGTGTACGTGTATCCGGTAAATCACGGTATCGGCAATGGCTGACACATAAATTTGCTTCGTGGCAGGATCAATTTGGTGTTTCAGGCTGTGTTGGCTGCGGCAGATGCATAACTTGGTGTCCCGCAAAAATAGATGTTACTGCTGAAATAGCAGCCATAACCGGCTCTGCAGCCGAAAATGCAGCGCAATCGGAGGCGAAATGATGAGCATATCTATTGAGATTTTAAAGCAGCAACTGTTGTTTCGCGATATGGATATTCGCTTAGTGGAAGTGATTGCCGAAAAAGCAGTTTTCAAGTCGTTTAAAGCCGGAACATATATCATTCGCGAGGGTGAACCGGCCGATGCGTTTTATATCATTACAAGAGGGAAAGCTGCGTTGGAAATGAACGGACGCCAGCACACGGTGGTGATTCAAACCGTTGACACCGGTGAGGCGCTGGGGTGGTCTTGGCTTGTTGCGCCATTTGAATGGACATTCAGCGCCCGTGCGGCAGAGCCAACGGAATTAATTGCGATCGACGGCGCATATTTGCGTAAGCAGTGTGATTGCAATCCCTTGTTGGGATATGAACTGCTGCGGCGTATCGTCGATGTGCTGTCGAGCCGGCTGCAAGCAGCGCGCGTGCAGCTGCTGGATATTTACAGCCCGCCGGAATATCACAGACAAAATGTGAAACGAGGCGTAAAATGACTTTAGGATTAGATTCAATGACGCCGGTTATGTTTGAAGTTACCCGCATTTGGCGTGAAATACCGCAAACATATTCGCTGGAAATTATGCCGCAGCAAAATGCCGGCGCGTTTTCATTTTATCCGGGGCAGTTTAATATGCTGTATGTGTTCGGATCCGGGGAAATACCAATATCTATCAGCGGCAATCCGGTAAATCGCAATACCATCATTCATACCATCCGCTCTGTAGGGTATACGTCGCGCGCAATGACGTTGCTGCGCCCGGGTGAACCCATAGGGGTTCGCGGCCCGTTCGGCACATTTTGGCCGGCTAACGAAGCGGAAGGTAAAGATGTGCTTATTGTTGCCGGCGGAATAGGTTTGGCGCCTTTGCGCCCGCTGATCTACCAAATGATTACCGAACGGGATCGGTTTCATAGTGTTACTTTGTTAATTGGCGCCCGTGCGCCGGATGAGCTGCTGTATTCCGGAGAATTTGATATATGGCGCAAATCCGGCTTAGCCATTGATATTACTGTTGATAAGGCCAATGAACAATGGCATGGCAGCGTTGGTGTGGTTACCAAACTGGTGGGCCGCGCTGGAATTGATCCGGCTAATACAGTTGCTTATGTATGCGGCCCGGAAATTATGATTCGCTTTACCGCTGCTGAATGCATGAAATATGGTGTTGCGGCAGATCAAATATTTATTTCATTGGAACGTTCAATGGAATGTGGTGTAGGCTTGTGCGGGCATTGTCAGCTCGGCCCATATTTTATCTGCAAAGATGGGCCGGTTTTTCGCTATGCTCAGGCACAGAATCTTTTGAAGATTCGGGAGTTGTAATATGACGCAGCAGAAAACAAAAACAAAACTTGCGGTTTGGAAATTAACATCTTGTGATGGCTGTCAGCTGAGTTTACTGGATTGTGAAGATGAATTGCTTGCGGTTGCCGACGCTGTGACAATTGCGTATTTTCCTGAAGCAACCAGTGTGGCGGATCCCGGTCCGTATGATATTTCAATTATCGAGGGTTCGGTTTCGACACCGGAACATTTGGCGTATGCGCAGAAAATACGGCATGATTCGCAGGTGGTAATTGCAATTGGCGCTTGCGCCACATCAGGTGGTATACAGGCGCTGCGCAATTTCAGCGATGTGAAGTCTTTTATCAATATTGTCTACGCCGAGCCGAAATATATTCAAACGTTGGCTGAGTCTACCGCGGTATCCGATCATATTCAGGTGGATTTTGAATTGCGCGGCTGCCCGATTAACAAATATCAGCTGCTCGAGGTGATAAACGCCTTTTTAAATGCGCGGCGCCCCGCTATTCCCAAATATAGCGTTTGTATGGAATGTAAAATGCGCGGCACAGTTTGTGTGATGAACGCTGCCGGAACACCTTGTTTGGGGCCGGTTACGCAAGCAGGATGCGGCGCCATTTGCCCTGCGTATCACAGGGGCTGCTATGGCTGTTTTGGGCCGCAAGATACGCCTAATGTTGCCGCATTAACGCAGCGGTGGAAGGAATTAGGCGCTGCAAATCAGCAAATTACAGCGGCGCTGCGAACATTTAACGCGAATGCGCCGGCGTTTCGGCAGGGGGTAGATATTTATGAAGACGAGAACAGTTAATATTGATTATTTATCGCGTGTTGAAGGTGAAACTTCGTTATATATAGAGGCCAATGACGGCAAAGTAACTGCGGCGCAGTTGCAAATATTTGAGCCGCCGCGCTTTTTTGAAGCTTTTTTGCGTGGCAGAGATTTTACCGAGGCTCCGGATATTACCGCGCGCATCTGCGGCATTTGCCCGATTGCTTACCAAATGAGCGCAACACATGCAATGGAAAACGCGCTGGGTGTGCAAATAGATGGCCCAATACGCGCACTGCGCCGGCTGTTGTATTGCGGTGAGTGGATTGAAAGCCATGCTTTGCATATGTTTATGCTGCATGCGCCGGATTTTCTTGGATATAAGGATGTCATCGGCATGGCGGCAGATTATCCCGAACAGGTGAAGCAGGGACTGGAAATTAAAAAGGCGGGCAATTCGCTGGCCGCGTTTCTGGGCGGACGCGAAATCCACCCCATTAATGTGCGTGTTGGTGGATTTTATCGCGCGCCGCGCAAGCGCGATTTTGCTCCGCTGGCAGAGCAATTGAAGCGTTCGCGCGATGTAGCGGTTGGCGCCGCGCAATGGCTGGGACAATTGAATTTTCCGGATTTTCATCGCAAATATGAATTTGTCGCTTTGCGGCATGACCACGAATATCCAATGAATGAAGGCAACATTATCTCTAATACCGGTCTTGCTATTTCGGCTTCAGAATATGAAGATCATTTTCAGGAAGAACATGTTTCCTATAGCCATGCACTACAAGCTGTTCATACTTCCTATGGCGCGTATTTAGTTGGCCCACTGGCGCGCTATAATCTAAATTTTGATCGGCTTTCTCCACTTGCGCAAGAAGCTGCTCGCACGGCAGGGTTATCTGAAGTTTGTGATAATCCATTTCAAAGTATTTTGGTGCGTTGTGTAGAAACAATATATGCGCTGGATGAAGCGATTCGAATTATTGATTCCTACGAAGAGCCGGAAGCGCCGCATATATCCATAACGCCGCACGCCGGAATTGGTTACGCTTGCACTGAAGCTCCGCGGGGCATTTTATATCATAAATATCAGCTGGATGAAAACGGCGCTATACTCGACGCTAAAATTATGCCGCCAACTTCACAGAACCAGAAAATGATTGAGGAAGATCTGCGCGCATATGTAGAGCAATATATCCAAGAAGATGATGATACACTTACCCGTCACTGCGAGCAGTCAATCCGCAATTATGATCCCTGTATTTCTTGCGCGACCCATTTTCTGCAGGTTACGGCGAAAAGGAACACTAGCGCATGATTACTGTAATAGGGATCGGTACTATGTTTCGCGGAGATGACGTGGCCGGGTTGGCGGTGTGCCGCAAAATAAACGCTTTGGCGCGGCCGGGTGTGCGCTGTTTGGAACAAAGCGGCGACGGCGCTTTGCTGCTGGATACGTGGCGCGGCGCAGATACGGTCATTGTGTGCGACGCCGTAATGTCTGCCGGACCGCCTGGCGCGCTGTATGAATTTGACGCACAGAAAGATACTTTGCCGGAACAATTTTTTTCATATTCCACGCATCAATTTGGACTGGCAGAGTCGGTAAAACTGGCTGAACATCTCGGCTTACTGCCACAACGCCTGCTGATTGTTGGTATTGCGGGGAAAACATTCGCGCTTGGCGCGCCGCTTTCCGATGAGGTTTCTGCAGCGGTGACAGCGGCGGTTGCGCGCATTGAAGCAATGATTGCAGCGATCATTGCCGAATCTGCCACTTCAGACGCCGAATATGCGGAATAAATTTTGCCGGAAAGGATTTGTTTATGCACGAAGTTTCGATGATAAAAAAGATAGTAGAACTTACCCTGCAGCAAATTGAGGAACATCACGCAGAATTTGCGTCTGTTATTTGTGTATCCATGACGGTATCCGATCACTTGAATGAAAGCAGCGTGCAAAGCTTGTTTACTTCATTGGCTGCGCATACTCCGGCAGAGCATGCGCAGCTTGCCATTCACTGGAATCCGGCAGTGTATCAGTGCGCTACATGCGGTATGCAATCATCTGTTTGGGAATATGTTCCTTATACTGATTGCCTGGTTTGTGGAAAAATGGCGCTGCCAAGAACACAAGCGCATGAATGGTCTTTCGATTCAATTGTTTTAGCAGGAGGCGCCGAATAAGCAGATGTGCAGCGGAACACCCGGTAAAGTACTTCGGGTTAAGTTTCCCGAAGCGCTGGTAGAAACACAGGATGGCGCAATGACAGTTTTGGCGCTGGCGCAGGATGATGTTTGCGTCGGTGATTTTGTGCTGATATACGCCGGTATGATTGTGCGAATGATATCTGAACAAGATGCGCTGGAATTGCAGCAGACACAAAATGAACTGCGTTTGCTGCAGCAGGAATATTTTAACAGCGCGCAATTGCCCGGTACGAATGTTGAACTGGAATCATGATACTAAGCGCATCGGCGCTTTTTACAAAACATATTGGAAAGTGAAGGATAAAACACAATGCAATCTACAATAAAATCACCTGCGAACGCTATTCGCGGCTATTCATTTGCAATAGTAAACGCCGTTATCAGTGGATTTGCAATTTTTATCAATACATATGCGGTAAAAATTTTTGCAAATACAACGGTATATACTACTTTGAAAAATACTGTTGCCGGTGTTATTCTTGTGGTTCCCATTTTGCTGGCCGCTCAGTATCGTCAGGAATTGCGGCAGTTGACACGCCGGCAGTATGTTCTTCTGATATTGTTAGCTTTGATTGGTGGCAGTGCGCCTTATTTGCTAACATTTCGCGGGTATCAGCTGCTCAGCTCTGCGATCATGAACACAATCTTAAGCCGAACGCAATTTATTTTTGTAGCCTTTTTTGCAGTGATTTTGCTGAAAGAGCGCATTACTCCGATATTAGGACTTGCTTTTCTGCTGTTGCTGACAGGTGTGCTGTGGGGATTAAATTTGGAAAAGCTGGTTTGGAATGAGGGGGCTATCTATATTGTTGCGGCAACGGTGTTATTTGCGCTGACCTCGGTATTGATGAAATATTTGCTGCGGTCGGTTTCTCCGGTAACGCTAATGGCTGCAAAAATGACCTTTGGTTCGGTGTTATTGGTTGCATACATATGTATCAGCGGGCAGGCGGCGGTAATTAGCAAATTAACGGCTATGCAATGGGAAATAACTGTGGCCACCGGTGTCATTTTAATGTTTTTCACCCTCACTGCGGTGTACGCGCTGAAATATTTGCCGGCAGCCGAGGCAACCGCAGTTTCTGCGGCTTCCCCATTGGTAACAGCGCTGCTGGTTATAGGCTCCGGAGGATTGTTTACCGCTCCGGCATGGCGCTTGTGGCCGGGATATGTGCTGATTGCTGCCGCAGTAGCGTTATTTATTTGGTCTGGCCTCCGTCAGACGCTTGAACAAAACCGGAAAGAAGCTGCTGCGTCATGATATCTGAATTGCTGGATGCAGCTTCCGGGCTGACTTTATTTGGCAGATATGCTTTTCCGCCGAATCGTTTAGGATATTGCGGATCAGCGCAGCATGAAGAGTTGTTTGCGTATGTTACGGAACAGAAATCTGATAAAGGTTTCCTGGCGCTGACACAGAAGTTTGAGGCAGCTTTTCCGTATTTGCTGCTGATTGCTCAGGCCAATAACATAAGCAATCCATTCGATCCTCGAGTTGTGGAAGCATATTGGATTGGAAATAAATATTTAGAAAAAGTTTCGGAGCCGTTACTGTATGAATCATTGAAAGAGCGGTTCCGCGCAAGAATGCCGGCGCGGATGTTTCAATATCTCATAGGAAAAATAGAGATGGGAGCAAAGCCGCACCATAATTTTCATGTGTTTGATGTGTACACCAAGGCTGGATCTATGCGCGGCGATCATTCAGAAATTTCATTGCAGCAGATGGATTCTTGCCGAATAAGCTGGGGAAAATTACTTGAAATAAAAGGCTCGTCGCTGATAGTTGAGCGCGAGCCGTTGATTCTTGCTCAGGGAAAGTTGGCTCTCGGACCCGCGGAGAAAAAGATTGTCACATGGCAAATTGATGGCCGCGGGTTTGTTCAGGATATCCATGTGGGAGATATTGTTGCAATTCATTGGGATTGGGCCAGCGATATATTAAGCCATGCTTCATTGCGATGGCTTCAATATGAAACTCAAATGTGTTTGACTTTAGCAAATACAACAATTTAAATCTTGTTATTTATGGAAATTGTGGCCCGATATATGGAAAATATTCGGGGCCGGATGATATTTTCTTTAATTCCATAACGGAATTGCTGTTGCCATTTATTACCCATACATTGCCAAAACTGTCAATTAGAACACCTGTTGGAGCATTTCCAACGGGAAAAACACGAGCCGTGTGCAAAACAGGATTTAACTCCGTAACGGTGTTGCTATTAAAACTGGCAACCCAAACATTTCCGGCAGAATCAATAGCGACTGCGGCCGGCCCTTTATCGATGGCAAATATGCCAATCAAAGAGCCATTAGCATTAAGTTCTGAAATAGTGTTCCCAGATAAATCAGTCACCCAAATATTGCCGGAAGGATCAATTGCAATATCTATTGGAAAATTTCCAGCCGGATGTGTACCTATAATGCTGCCGCTTGGAGAAAGTTCTGTAACACTATTATTGTGCGGATTTGTCACCCAAATATTTCCCGATGCGTCAATTGCAATACCCAAAGGATTTGGTCCTGCTTGAAAAGTTCCGAGTATATTACCGGCCGGATCGATTTGTGTTATTGTGCTGTTGGCATAGTTTGTTACCCAAATATATCCTGAAGGCCCAATTGCAATGTTTGACGGATTATTTTTCACCGGAAAAATATTGATTAAATGGCCATTTGAATTAAACATGGAAACGCTATTGTTACGCGGGTCTGTTGTCCATATGTTTCCTCCGGCGTCTATAGCTATGCTGGATGGTCCTTTTTGATCGTTATTAAAAGACTGTTCGGCAAATTTATTACCTGAAGGATAGAGCAACGTTAATGATGAGCTATATAAATTGGTAATCCAAATGCTGCCGGTAGAATTTATTGCTATTCCTGCCGGTCCATAACCGACATCGAATTTTGTTAAAAGTTGTTTGGTTTGAATAACCTGTGATATTGGTGTTTGAGGTGTAACTGCTATCGGCGCTGTGACAATTGTTGGAGTAGCGGTGATCACCGAAGCTGTTGCAGTAATTTTTGCTGTTGTTTTTGAAGTTGGTTTAGCATTGGCTGGCCGTACAAGTAATATACTCATTGCAACGGAAGCAATAATAAAGATAAGTAAGAATGCGCTGAGTATTGTACTTTGATATTTTTTAAGGATAGACATCTCTTTTTTTAATCAACCTTTCCGTAGTATGATAGGTAATTACTGCTGACGTTATTGTTTGCTGTAAGAAAAATAACTTCGATGTCCCTTATGTTCAAGTTATACAAGTAAATTGCAAAAACATATTTCTGAACGATCATCATAAATTGTATAAGATCGGATTTTTGAAAGAATAATGATCTTTGCAAGGACATTTTTATTGAATGTTTTAGTTTGTCAGCATAAGTCTGCAATTTGGCAAATGATATTGTAGGAGATCTGCACAACATCATGGTTTCCTAAAACAGTGTTTGTTACATCCTAAGTTCCCGAAAAGTGTAACGAGGGAGGTTCAACTCCTAAAGCCTTGAAAAGACCAACCTGCTTTTCAGTCATCTCACCAAGGATACGACCATATTCAGGCGACTCCAAGAGATCAATG
>JAJYBV010000024.1:0-1135 GCA_021778805.1 Chloroflexota bacterium
AGGGCGACCCTTGCGGTCGCCCTAGAATATTGCGTTACGAATTTCTTGTCTCTGTAAAAAAGACTTGTCAGCGCGAGAAGAAATAGATATACTATAAATGAAGCAGCAAAGCAAGAGAAAAAGGAGCCGAGAGCCATGAGCGAACGCAAGCAAGTATTTGTAAGCCATAGCCATAAAGACGACCGAAGAGTAGCAACGCTGGTGGGGGACCTGCGAGCAGCGGGAGTACCGGTATGGGTGGATATGAGCGATATCCACGCAAATGATTTTATGCAAACGATAGATAAGGCGTTGGAGCAAAGTGAATGGGTAGTGCTGCTGGTGACGGATGATGCGCTGGAGTCGCCGGCAGTGCGAGACGAGATTGATGCTGCGAAAGCGCTGGTGTGGAAAGGGAAACTGAAGGGAGTGATACCGATCGTCGGAAAAAGCTATGACGAAGGGAAAATGCCGGCGACTTGGCAGATATTGCACCGATACAGCGCAGTGGAAACAGGATATAAGGAAGCGTTTGAGCGGCTGACACAGGCGCTAGGGTATGGAGGAGCAGAGCCGAAGACGGCGCAGGAAAGCGGAAAAGACTATTTGGAGATACCGGAAGCGGATGAGCAGGTGTTTGCCGCATATAAGCGGTTGAATAAGGAGCAGGAAAAGCGAAGTGTGGGCCAAGGGAAAGCGGAGGCAAAGGGAACGGAGCCGGAGACAGAAGGAAGAGAATTGGCGAGGCGGACAAAAGAAGCGGGTAAAGCCGGGAGATGGCTGACGGCAGTGATAGTGGGAAAGGAAGCCATAACGTATGAGGAAAATGGAGGTGACGCAGAACTGTGGGGTATGTATGGAAAAGGATTGGTGGAAACGGGAGAGAAAGAGCAGGGAAGAGAAGCTATTGAAAAAGCATTAGAAATGACAGGGGCAAGCGCTAACGCAGCAATATGGCGAATGGCAGGGCAGATAAGGTATGAGGCAGGAAATATGGTGGGAGCAGAGCAGGCGTGGAACATGGCGTTTATCAAAGCGCGGACAGAGGAAGAGATCTTAGAGATTGAAGCGGACAGATATGCGGGGGAAATGGAGCAGAAAGAGTATGGGAAGGCAAAGCAGACGGCGTGGTTGGTGCTAGAGAATGCGCCTGGGA
>JAJYBV010000024.1:1235-40194 GCA_021778805.1 Chloroflexota bacterium
ATCAAAGCGCGGACAGAGGAAGAGATCTTAGAGATTGAAGCGGACAGATATGCGGGGGAAATGGAGCAGAAAGAGTATGGGAAGGCAAAGCAGACGGCGTGGTTGGTGCTAGAGAATGCGCCTGGGAGTTTGGAATGGGAACGAAAAGCAGAGGAAGCACGAAAAGCAGAAGAAGCACAAAAAGCGCGGAGAGCAGAAGAATTAGAGAGACAATATTTTCCAGAGAAATTGAAGCAGTTGGGGTATGAGGTGAAAGAGCGCGATGGAGTGGGGTATATTGTACCGCCGGTGTGCGCTATTCCAGCAGGGACATTTTTGATGGGGAGTGATAAGCGCAAAGATACACAGGCAGGGGATAATGAAACACCGCAGATAAGGCTGCCGTTGGGGGAGTATGAGATAGGGAAATATCCGGTGACGGTGGCAGAGTACCGGCTGTTTGTGGAAGCGACGAACCGCGCCGCGCCAAGCCAATGGGAAGAGCAAAAGAAGCGGCCGGAGCATCCGGTGGTGTATGTGACTTGGAAAGACGCATTGGCGTATACGAAGTGGCTGAGTGAAATGACGGGGAAGCACTGGAAGCTGCCGAGTGAGGCGGAGTGGGAGAAAGCCGCGCGGGGAACGGAAGGGAGGATCTATCCATGGGGAGATGAGTGGGACGCAAGCAAAGCGAACACAAGGGAACAGGGGCCAAAGGAAACAACACCGGTGTGGATGTATCCGCAAGGAGCAAGCATATATAAGGTGATGGATATGGCAGGGAACGTGTGGGAGTGGACGAATACAGTATATAAAGAGTATCCGTATGACGCCGAGGATGGAAGAGAGGATGAAAATTCTACAAATAATAGAGTATTGCGTGGCGGCTCGTGGGGCAGCCTCGCCCGGAATGCGCGCGCTGCGATCCGCAGCAACGTCGGGCCGGATTTCTCCCTCTACGATTGGGGCTTCCGCCTCGCTTGCTTCGCGCTTTCGGCTGGCTCAAAGAGAACATGAGTTCTTGTTTTCTTGTTTTCTACAGCGGAAATAATAGAATACAAATGAAGTGGGAGTAGAAAGCAATGGAAGGAGACAGAAGGGGGTCTCGGGGGAACGAAGTTCCCCTGAGCCAAAAAAATAGGAGTAGCTATACAAGAAATAGAAATTGTACGGCAACCATATGGGTGGAGGTGGGGAAACATGCCACCCGAGTTGCCGTGCGGTGTTTCGTTTTAAATAAAAAATATTAGGGAGGCGCCCCAAACCCCGCGCAAGGGGCAACCGCCCCTTACGAATCCCTATATATGGGTACTGTGCGGCGCATTGAGTACCCATCTGAGAATTACTAAAATTAATGAAGCTCGACCTGGTTCTTGCTGCTTTTAAATACTTTGAACAGCAGCCAAAGCGAAGGAAGCAAGAATACCATGCCGCCAATGGTGCCCCATATAAGAAATTGCAAAGTAACATCCGGCGCAGCAGCTTTGCTGATGGTTAAATCCGGCGGCACGAGCATTGGGGAAAGACCAACTGCCCATGTAAGCATGATCAGCGCTATTTCTGTCACAATAGTAATTCTTGCAATACTCAATCGTTGAGTGAACAGCAGAAAAGCGGTCACAATCCCGATTATCATTGCCAAAAGCATAATTGGCAGCGCGGGGCCGATCATGCCTTTCCATAACAACGGCGCATCGCCGCTGGCAAGCAGAAAAGCAAAAAGCCCAAACAATGCCGTAATTGCTCCGGCAACAGTTGCCCGGAAACGAAATAATCCTGAAAGTTCGGTGTCTTGCGCGTTTTCTGCCTCAACGGCAAGATAAGTTGCCGCTAAAGTGGCGCACATGCCCAATGCGAAAAATCCGCAGACTATCGCAAATGGGGTAATCCAAGTTGTAAAATAGTTTGCGGTGGTTATACCGTTGGAAAATCGTATGTTTCCGCCGACAATTGCTCCTGCGCTTACCCCAAACATAAATGGCGTAATAATGCTTGCTGCGCTGAATGTTCGGCCCCACAGTTCATATTGAAAATTGCTCCGCGGGGTGTAATTGCGGAAAACAAACGCCGCGCCACGCAGGGTAATGCCCAGCAGCGCAATAGTTAACGGTATAAACAGCGCCTGAGATAACGCGCTGAATACGGTTGGGAAACCTGTAAAGGTAAGCACGATAGCAAAAATCAGCCAAACGTTATTGGCTTCCCACACCGGACCCAATGCGTTTATGATAGCGCTGCGCTGCCGTTCCGCTAATTTGCCATAGGAAAAAAGATCCCAAATACCACCGCCAAAATCTGCCCCGCCAAGAACACCGTAGGCAGTTAACGCCAGCCAAACAAGGCCGGCAACAGTAAATTGCAATATCATAGTAACGCCATATTCCTTTCAGGTTTACTTTGCTGTAGATGCAGCGGCGTTTGTTGCCAGCGCTTCTTTGGTGTCATCAAAGCGGCGCAGTAAATAAACTGTAACAACACCTAAGACAATATATAAAAACGAGAAAACAGCAAACGCAACATCTACACCCGGCGCCGTAGTTACAGCGTTTTTCGTTAGTAATATACCCTGAATCACCCACGGCTGCCGGCCCTCTTCCGTTACCATCCAGCCAAATTCTAATGCCAGAACGGTCAGCGGCCCCGAAGCAATGATACTTTGCAGCAGCCATTTATTGGTAGGGACCTCTTTTTTGCCGCGATACCATAACCACCAAAAAACCACTGTAATCAGTAGCATTAGAAAACCTATACCTACCATCATATCGAAAAACGGGTGCACTAACGCAGGGTTGGGGCGCATTGGCTCCGGAAAAGAGTCTAATCCCGGTACAGTGGTATTGAAATTCCAGCTGACTAAGAAACTTAATCCTTTGGGAATTTCAATTGCATAAGAAGTTGTTTGCGTTGCGTTATTGGGTATTCCCCCTATGGTAAGCGGCGCGCCTGCGGTAGTGTGGTACAGCGCCTCCATTGCCGCAAGCTTTGCCGGCTGCAGCTGCGCAACCGCTCTGGCGCTGGCGTCTCCACTGATAATTTGCAGGGGCGCAACAATCGTTCCCATTAACATGGCGACCATTAAGCCTTTTTTTACCCAGGATTCGCGCCGGCCGCGCAGCAGGCTTATTGCAAACATCATTGCCATGCCGAAAGCAGTTACTTCATACGCCGCCAGCAGCATATGAATAGTTTCAGTTGGAGTACTGGGATTAAAAATTGCTTCAACGGGATTGATTCCCGTTAATACGCCATTTTTATATTCAAAACCGGATGGCGAGTTCATCCATGCATTCGCTGAAACAACGAACCACGATGACGCCGCCCCGCTAAGCGCAAGCGGAATAGAAGTAAGCCAATGCTGCAGTGGTGTTAAACGCTTCCATCCATAAATGTATAGCCCTAAAAATATTGCCTCAATAAAAAAGGCAAAACCTTCCAACGCAAATGGCAAACCGATAATGTCCCCGGAAAATTGCATAAATGTCGGCCATAACAAGCCAAGTTCAAAGGAAAGAATAGTTCCCGAAACTGCCCCGATGGGAAATAAAACACCAAAATATTTTGTCCATCGTTTCGTAAGTATCATCCAATCTTCTTCACCGGTTCTTAGCCATAAGCCTTCGGTAATAAGCAGGAATAATGGTATACCAACACCTAAAGAAGCAATTACTATGTGAAACGCCAGCGATGTGCCTGTTTGGGCGCGCGCGTCAAACAAAACTGAAAACATATATATGCACCTTGTAATTAGAATGAGTTTGCCAAAAGCGCTTTATCCTTTTCGACAGCGCAAGTTTCCCTGTAGCGAATACAAATCCAAAGTTATTATACAGTCTGTATTCGAAACAGTTTCCATTTATAAATTATACCTTTGCCAAGAGCCTAAAAACTGACAGGGATTTTCCTTCATTTGCCGCAATATTTTGCTATTTTTTTGCAATAGGGACTTTTAGATTTATTTCAACCGCTGAAAGTCTTTATTGCATGATGTATTTTTATTTGCTTAACCTAAAATTTGGGATAAAATAGAATAATATTCCGAAAAAATGCCGGATGGCCTAAGCTTTATTGAGATAATTGCCGATCAAATCTAGTAAATTAACCGCAAAATCGCATGGTATTACTCCATTTTGGTATATTCCATGCGGTATACTTTATAATAGAAATGTGACAATTCTTAAACCATACACGTACCTAAACATAGATACAAAAAAATATACTACGCTAACAAAGCGTTCTCTATGGTTCAGCCATATTGACGATAGATAACCACAATTTGTAAAAAGGTAAGAGGCGGTAATCGATGATTACAGAAACGAATGATGTGAAGGTAATTCGCGCGCTTCAGCTCGTTGGGCAAATCGATCCGGAAATTGAAAAAACCTGGACAACACTTGAAGAACGTATTTTGGCGCAGGCTTTGGAAAATGTAGAGGAAGCTGAACGCCGTCTGCGCGCCATTCAAGACCTTGTTGGCGACAGGTTGGTTGCGGAACCAACTTTATGCGGAGTATAGCAATCTTTCAGTGCGCTTGGGTTAGTTGATTGCTGCGTTTGGTGTTGCTGTGCATCATTTTTGCACAGCAAAATTGCGCCGCATGTTCCATCTGATACTGTGCGGCGCTATCTAACGCAGTGAGTTATTCGTATGCTCCTGCAATAGTTGAAGACCCCGGCGGCACAATGTATGGCGCAAGAATTGCATGGATAAGCCGTTCCGGATCATGCCGCACATAATCGCGATTTGCGGATCCGGTATTGGTTAGTTTATCTATGGTAATTTCAGCGGTTAATTCTTTCAGCTTTTCAATATCAACTTCAACCGGATATTGCCGCTTTTTCGCGTAATTTTCCAGCAATTCTTCAGGAAATGCTCCATCGTTTAATACAACACGATCTACCCGCGCGCCCAAGTAAGTATTAATTTCGCGCACATAGTCGGATGCTTTATAACGATCCGTTTCACCATGTTTGGTCATTAAATTGCAAACATATACCGTTTCACCCTCAGATTCGCGAATTGCGCGCGCAATATCTTGCACCAGTAAATTTGGAATAATGCTGGTGTATAAATCTCCGGGTCCAATGATAATAATATTTGCGCGGCGAATTGCCCGCAACGCCTGATTTGACGGCGTTGTCGTATGATCTAAGTAAATACGCTTAATTGTTGCTGTAGATTCCGGTTCCTGTTCGCCCCGCAGATCGATATTGGATTCACCCTCAATGGTTCTGCCATCTGATAATTCAGCAAACAGTGATGTTTTTTCTAATGTAACCGGGATAACATCACCGGCAGTGTCTAAAAGTTCTTGCGCGTCTTGAATAGCGGCAAACAAATCACCATTATTAATATTTTGCAAAGCAGAGATAATCAAATTTCCTAAATTGTGCCCCGATACTCCATTTTGCGCAATGGTTTTATCGGTGTTATCTAAAGATTTGAATCGATAATTAAATATATCTCGCCACAAAATGCCATTTCTTGATAATGCAACTAACGCTTGACGCAAATCACCAAATGGCACCTGACCAAATTCATCCATCAAACGTCTGGAACTGCCTCCGCTGTCTGCCATACTCACAATTGCGGAAATATGGCTGCGAAAGTTTTTTAAACTGTACAGCACCGCAAATGGACCTGTGCCACCACCTATGGTTACAATTCTTTTATTATCGAGTGTCCCTTTTAAGGAGCGTGGTAACGCCATTTTAAACCCTCCCACTTGCGTAATCTTAATTTAAAACTAATAGCCTTATTATACATGAAAATCCTCACAATACCAACACAAGTTTTAGGTTTTGCGCATAATGCAGTGAAAGGATTTTTTTTTAATTTGCTAAGTACCTATAATCTAAATGTAATAGATAAGCCATATATTTGTATCAATTGGTTCTTTCCGGAACCGGACGCATTAGCTGTTTTAATGTTCTTCAAATATTTGCAGATTTGGCGCTAAGAACAGGAGAATTTAGTACAATGAACCAATTCACTCAGTTGCCGCGCCCATCAGTTGGGTATCACGCTGAAACCGACCAAATTGAAACGATTTTAAGCGGCAAAGAAATTTTAGAAGATCCTTTGCTGAATAAAAGCAGCGCATTTTCGCTTGAGGAACGCCGTACTTTAGGCATTATTGGCATGCTGCCGCAAAGTGTTACCACGATTGAAGAGCAGTTGACGCGCACTTACGAAAACTATTTGCGCAAAGATTCGGATATTGAACGGTATATTCACCTCGCATCGCTTCACGACCGCAACGAAACGTTGTTTTATCGTTTGCTGATAGAGCATATTGCTGAGATGACTCCGGTAGTTTATACACCCGTTGTTGGCGAAGCCTGCCAAAAATACAGCCACATTTTCCGCCGCACCCGCGGCTTATATATTGCGTATCCGGATCGGGAACATATAGCGGAAATATTGGCTAATCCGGCGTTTGAGCAAACCAAAATAGCCGTAGTAACAGACGGGGAAAGGATTTTGGGACTGGGAGATCAGGGCGCAGACGGCATGGGTATTCCGGTTGGCAAATTAGCGCTGTATACTTTATGCGCCGGAATCTATCCGTCGTGGACGCTTCCAATTACGCTGGACACCGGAACCGATAACCCGGATAAGCTGAATGATCCGATGTATTTAGGCTGGCGGCATGCGCGGGTTCGCGGCAAAGAATATGATGACTTTGTTGAACAGTTTGCGCAGGCGTTTCAGCGGCAGTTTCCCAATGCCATTTTGCAGTGGGAGGATTTTTCCAAACAGAACGCACGGCGCATACTGAATACATTTCGCGGCAAAATGTGCACGTTTAATGACGATATTCAGGGAACCGGCGCTGTTACGTTAGCCGCAGCCGCCGCCGCGGTGAAATATTTGGGGCAGAAAATGAGCGATCAGCGGATTGTGCTGCTTGGCGCCGGATCTGCCAATGTGGGAATTGCCCATCAATTTGTATCAATGATGCGGCAGGAAGGTATGTCTGAATCTGCTGCTATTGCGCGAATTTGGATGCTGAACAGCAAAGGCCTGATACATACCGGATTATCGGGAGTTGAGCCTGAACAGCTATATTTTGCGCGTCCGGCGCAAGAACTTGCTGCCGCCGGAATAGATATATCCCAGCCAATAGATTTGGAAACTGCTGTGCATAATGCTGTTCCCACTATACTTATCGGCGCCTCTGCCCAGCCAAATGCCTTTACCCGGTCCATTATCCAGTTTATCGCGGCGCATGTGGAACGGCCGATGATATTTCCGCTTTCCAATCCAACATCGAAAAGCGAGGCTCATCCCCAGGATTTAATAACCTGGACAAACGGCAAAGCGCTTATTGCAACGGGCAGTCCCTACGCTCCGGCGCAATGGAATCATACCGAAACTGTCATTGGCCAATGCAATAATATGTTTGTATTTCCCGGCGTTGGCTTAGGAGTTATGGCGGTTGAAGCAAAAACAATAACCGATTCGATGTTCCTTGCTGCGGCGCTGGCGCTGCGCGATTTGGCGCCCATACTCAGCAGCCCAACCGGTGCGCTGCTGCCCGATGTTGCAGAGGCGCGCGCCGTTGCCCGATCGGTTGCGCTGGCGGTGGCAAAACAAGCGCAAACTGATGGCGCAACCGATATACTGCTGACAAACGAACAAGCGGCAAAGCGAATAGATTCGTTGATGTGGTATCCGCATTATCCCAAAATCCATGTTCAATCTTCGCTGGAACAAGCGTCTCCCGGTGAGAAGCGCCATGGTTGGAGGCGTATCATTTTCAGGCAGAATTAACGCCGCGAAAACTAATGAATTAACCGAAGCGCATTAGCGCAGTAGATCCTATATAACAAAGGATCACTGCGCTTAACTTTTTGTTTATTGCGCTTGCCTAAAATACTTTACTATTGTATAATTTGCTTGAAAATGTAATACACCTTTACAATGTAACGGAGGTTTATATGCGCAGTTATCCGGGGTATGCTCCACAGTATTATTCCATTAAACAACAAGGCATTCCAGGCGCGCTTATGGCGCGAACGATGGGATTTTTAACCCTTTATATTGGTATTTTTGCCGCAGTCGCTTACGGAAGTTTGTTTGCTATTTATGACGGATATTATTCGTTGTTGTCAATAGTCGGTATGGTATTTCTGTTTGGAGGATATTTTGCTCAAAGATTTACTATGCGGCGCGGCGGCGCGCTCAGCGCTGTTCTAGGCGCCGTTGTCGCTGTCGGCGCTGGCATGCTTGCCGGACCGGTTGTTATTGCATATGCAGAATATCAACCGGAAATATTTATTTCATCGATGACGATTTTAGTGCTTACGTTTGTCGCGTGCGCGCTGATAGTTTCTGCCACAAAATTTGATTTTACCCGAATTTGGCCGCTGTTATTTGTTGGCTTGATCGGATTAATTGTTACGTCGTTTTTGTCATTTTTTCTTGCGCCATTTGTTGGTATCGTAACATCGCCGTTATTTAATATCTTTGGCGTCATTATTTTTACCGGTTACTTGCTGGTAAATTTTTCAATTATGAAATATCGCAATACCGCTTTGCCAATCAATACGCTTTCCGCAGTGTTGGCAACCAGTATATTGATCAATCTTATCAATTTGCTGATGTTTCTGCTTAGCTTGGGCCGCCGCCGGTGATTTTTCAGCAATTCAAATGCGGTATTCGCTAGGCGCTGTATACAACTGAAAAAAGCAGCCTTGATTGGCATTTCACCATTCCAAGGCTGCTTTTGTTTTGCAGATATTTTGCTGCTGTTTTATGCCGGACGAACCGGAAGCAATTTTTTGGTGTTTGGAAAAATCGCCGGCCACAAATTTATCAATAGCAGCAGCGCATAGGTTAACCCAAGCGGTCCTGCTAACCCAAACATGATAGCGTATACCCAATAACCAAAACCGGAGGAAATATACGCCACTGGCAGTAAAACAGCAATCACTCTTGTAGCAGCTGCCAAATTGCCTACTATCAGCATCGCCGTTATATTTTTTGAGGAACGAAGCATTCCACCGGAAAATCCCGGAAGCATGCGGGCAGAAATGCCACCGATAAGCATGGCGATAAAACCCATGGTAAAGCTATGGCGCGCGGCGTCTATAGGCAGCCAAAATGTTTGCTGCAAAATCAATCCGGCGGCAATAATAATAGTCATTACAGCGCCGGCTAGCGCCCACATATACGCCGAGGCTACCAAACCAACAAATGGGCCGTAAGATTGTTTTTGCCGCGATAACTGATTACGGTAATTTGCCTGAAGTTTGACGGGATCTTTCGCAAGATTGGCGATTTTTTGCGGAGTTTTACCACGCTGCATCATCATTTGCATAAAGACACCGATGAAAGTTATTGCGCTGCCCCCAATACATACATATCCCCAGCCCTGAACCGATATATTCCCCTGAAAAAGACCAATAATTTCCAAGAGCAGACCCATTTCGTAGATCACCGATAACACCAGCATCATTTTTCGCGGAAAAGCATTCAATCCAGCGTACATTGGCAAGGATTGCGCCGACATTGCAATTGCCATCGGCACAAGAAAACCCAATAACCCCAACGTAACGTTTACCTGATCAAATGTATAAGGGTATATGCCGTTTGCGTACAGATCTTTTTGAAAAACGGCAGCCAAATTGACGATGGCAGCGGCTTCCAGCGCAATGGCGTTGCCTGCCAGTAAAATAGAAATCGAGGCAAATGCGCGTTTTTCTGAAAGCTGCGGCCCCTGCACAATAGATATGCCAAATAAGTAGATAAAACCGGTTATAGCGGCAAATTCTAGGATTGCGCTGAAAATTACCATAAAACTAGCCACTGTGGCGTTTGTTCCGCTTAGAAAAGTTTGACCCACAGCCCGCAGAAACAGGCTGCCGATAAATATGGGAACTAATGTTTTAAGGTATTCGGGTTTTTGCAGTGGCGCTCCGCGCAGCCGCGGTAAAAAGTGGAAAGCTACGCCTAAAACAAATAATCCGGCCCAGCCATATAATTGTAAATGGCCATGAGCTTGCGCCATGCGATACCACCATACGCCGGAAAAATGAAACAGCGTTGAAAGTGTTAAAATAGCTGCAAATAGAAATCCGCCTGAAACGCCGGTAACCAGGGCAGCGCCAATAAGTGGCGCTGCAACGCTAAAACTGCTTTGTGTTTGGGCGCCTGCCTGTGAAATATCTGCGTTGCGGTGAAGTAGTTGCATACCACCGCCTCCTTAAAGAAACCAATGTTAAGTTGAGTGTCGAAAATTATTTTCTTTTAATAATCATCGATTCAAGAGATTTTGGCGCATTTGTTAACACAACACAGCTTTGGCTGGTTAATACAGCTGCGTCTTCAATCCGAATGCCACCTTCACCCGACAAATAGATGCCCGGCTCGATTGTAACAATTGCGCCTGCCGGCAATAATTGATCTTCCGGCGCGCGGGTACTTAAAGATGGCGCTTCGTGAATCTCTAGGCCTGTGCCATGCCCCAAACTATGCGTAAAAAATTCGGCAAGTTGATATTTTGCCAAAACACTGCGCGAATATTCATCCGCTTCACGGCCGGATATGCCAGCGCGTAAATGATTTTCGGCGTTTATTTGCGATTCCAGCACTTGATTATAGCGATCTTGCCAAATATCCGGCGCGTAATCTAAAAATACGGTGCGTGTCATATCAGCGCAATATCCCTGATATTTTGCGCCCATATCAATAACAATTGGTTCGCCGGGCTTCAGTTTCTGCGGTCCGGGCATTGCATGCGGCCGAGCGCCGTTTGCTCCGCAGGCAACGATGGGGTCAAATGAAACATTTTCGGCGCCTAAACGCAGCATAGTGGCGACGATTTCTGCGGCGACATCTTGTTCCGTTAACCCAGGTGTTTTTAAAAAGGTTCGTAAATGGGCAAAAGTTTCGCATGTAATATCTGTTGCCTTTTGCGTAAGAGCAATCTCTTGCTGATCTTTTATGACACGAAGCGGCTCAATAAGCTCTTTAAAAGGGACCAGTTCAAAGCGATTTTGACTGCCATGGTACAATTCATCGTAAATTTCAATCGTCATATGACGCGATTCTATACCAATTTTAAAGTTGGCTCCGCCTTTTATGCCCCATTCATCCATTCGTTCAAGAATTAACGCTGAAAGCGGCAAACGTTTTTCACAAATATCAAATCCTTTTGCTTCTTCTACCGCTTGTTCGGTATAGCGAGAATCAGTGAACAGGGCGGCGTGTTTCACGGTAATAAATAACCGGCCGGCAGTATCAAGTCCGCTATCGTGGCCGCGGAAACCGGAAAGATATTGTCTATTTTCTGGGTTAGAAATAAGTATGGCGTTATATCCCGCTGCTTTCATTGCGGCGCGCGCCTGATCCATTCGCATTTTTTTCAAGGTACGAACATTCATAAAAAGCAAAAATCTTCTTTCCGTAACCGGCTGCGCAGATGAATTTGAGTATATGCGCAGCCTGCAAAAATTATTCATGCGGCACATATAGCCGCTGCGTCTGAAACTTCAATGTTTCATTCTGCTGTAATAAGTATATGCAAAGTGCGGTGATTTCGCAAAATGGCATAACATAAGGCAACAAAATTTTGAAAGAAAAAGTTCAGTGATGCAAAAATTGCTAAAACAAGATACAATATGGTACATATTGTACGAACATGAAGCATTTACAGCGCCAAATTTCTTTCACAAGCAGGCGCTTAGAATGATTGAGAGTGGCTACTTAGGGGATATTGACGATTGAGGAACATATGGCAGAAATAACGGGCGGCGCTGTAAAACCGGCGTGCTTATTAATTCACGGCATAAATGGCAGTCCGTATGATTTTGAGTATGTCGAGAAATTTCTCGCGCAAAATGGCTATCTTGTAGAGACGTTGCTGCTGCCGGGACATATGGTACACTATAAAGAATCTGAAAAATTTTTGTGGGAGCATTGGCGGCAATCGGTCCAAGAAAAAACAGCAGAGTGCGTGCGTGCGTATGGTTCGGTTGTTATTATCGGGCATTCTATGGGCGCGGCGCTGGCAATAACTGCGGCTGCACAAAATCGGCAAATAGCGGGTTTGGTAAGTATTTGTGCTCCGGCGCGGCTGTGGGATTTTTTAGAGCCGGCAGTTCGCAGCAGTATGCTTTTTATCAAATATATTCCGTTGCTGCGCGAAGATATACGCGATCCAATCGAAAGAAAACGATATCGGCAAAAAAAACAGATTCGCTTAGCGCCGCTTAAACCAATGCATTCCCTGCTGCAGGCTTTGCCAGAGGTGCGGTCGTCTTTGCCGCAGGTGTATTGTCCGATTTTAGTTATCGGCGCAAAAAACGATCATGTTGTTCCGGCTGCGGATGCGCTCTATATCATGGAGCATGCGGCGTCTGCGCAGAAACGGTTTTTGATGCTGGAAAAATCCTGGCATGTTGCTATGCGCGATGTGGAATATAAAATGCTGTTAGAGCAAATACATTCATTTCTGCAAACGCTGGATGCATGACGTGAAGATATGGCAAACAAAAGCGTGGGAGTATTATAATAAAAAGAGCTTTTAGAGTAATACTAGACATAAAAGAATACATATAAGAAAAGTGTGTAGAATAGGGTAAACTATATGCTATTAAATTTTATACAAGGAAATAAAAATACGCCCCTAGGGCATGCGGTGGTTTTAGTGAAATCGTCGGTTTCGTCGCCGAAAGTGTACGCAACCTATTGTGTTGTGCTGCCAATTTCATTTTCAATTGGCAAATATTTGCCATCATTTATGGCGGGCCAATTTTCCGAAGCAGCACAAGAGCTAGCAGGATCGACAAACGCGATGCCGCTTCCGCCTTTGCTGGAGGAAGTGCCGGATGTTGATATTTTGATGAAAATTGCCGAACTGCGTGGCGATGATATTTTAGAATATATCTCCAGTTCGATTGATTCAGATTTGCAGAAAATGGAGATTGCTTCGCAAATTTGCAATGAATATGGGCAATTATATAGCGCGTATATCAAAGATAGCGCCAATAATATGCTTTCAGCCAATTTTTCTCCAAATGTAGAGGAACCGGCAAATGAAAACCGCGCCATTGATTATACTTTACTTATCCCTGCAAATGACCGCGCGGAATTAGGTGAAGTTGCAAAATTGGTTGGCCGTATGCGGGACGCAATTTCCACCAGCAATAAAAGTTTGGTTGAAGAAACACGAACTGCGCTGATGGATAAAAAAGAACATCTTAGTGTGAAATATCGGATTCTCGATTTGATTCAAGCGGCCCAAATTCCAGGGGAAAAAGGGGAAAAATTGGCAAATCTCTATATTCAGCGGGCATATAAACTACTGGATGAAGATTATGCGTCTATCCCCAAAATTGAAGAAGAAATCCGAACTTTAAATCAATAATTTCCTGTTTTTAAAGTTCAAATTGCGTCTATGTTTTGCGTCTTTATCTCTCAGGTGGTACAGTAAAAGCAGAGGAAAACTGTTTGGATGATTGATGTATATCGTTAGGGGTCTGAACAGTCGCATGCAACTCATTTGAGGAGAAAAATAGTTCAATGTCAGTTGTAAAAATGGACCTGACTGCTCTGTTAGAGGCCGCAGCAAAAGGCGATACAACCACTGTAACCGCCGAGATTATCAGAGGGTTGGCTGAAGATATAAAACCATCAGAAATTGCCGGCCGGGTGGGATTGCCTGCTGCTTTAGGCGATTCTGATGGATCTGCGGTGCAAGTAATTGCCGCCGCCGGAGCTATCGGCGATTGGATTCAGGTAATTGCCGCCGGGCCGGATAAAGACGCGGAATATGCGCAATTAATTTCTCCGGTTCTGCCGTTAACCGCCGCGTTTACATTTGCTTCTAAGGCAATTGCGAAAGGTTTAAACACAGAACCAAAACTTCCTGAACCGTTATTCCCCAAAGATATTGCCAATCCGCAAGGTTCTTGGGGAGAATTTAGCAGCGCATCTGTCAAAGGCGATGTGGATACCGCCGGCAAAGTTATCATGGGGTTATATGGCAGCGGCACAGATTATCGCGAGATTGAAGGCATGTTTTATTATGCTTTGAATGCTCATATGCCGGCAGACGGAATGGCGCTTCTTGCGGTAACCAAGCTTACCCAAATGCTTCACTTTACCAGATGGGGATATGACAACGCTAAATTTATGTTCCAGTGGCTTTTGCCGTTTATCACAAAAAATGGGCCGGAAATTGCCGGAGCGCAAGAAACCCGAAATTACCTTGCGGCGCCGGAACACGACCTGGACTTTATCCGCACACGTCTGGCAATGTCTAAACCCGAGGCTGCAACCGCCAACATGCGCAAAGCTATTTTAAATGGTTCGCATACTGAAGTAATGGATGCGGTTTTTGGAGTGTTAAAGGCCGGGGCTATACCGCCGCAAGCCGCTATGCAGATTTCTGCCGCAGCGGCAGAATATTTAGCCGGGCTTCCACCGGAAAACACCGCCGCTACAGCGCAAGCGCTTATTGCCTTGCGAGTTGCCCAAAGCGCGCGCATAGCGGTTACCAACGTTCAAGATATTCGTGTGCTGCCCATTATATTCCATGCGGCAAATTTTGTTCGGCAAACCGTGAAAACTATTGGCGAACCTTTAAAACAAGTTTCTCCTGCTTCTGTCAGTATGCAGCTTGCCGGCGGTCTTGTTGAAAGCGGTTTCCTGCGAGGTTTGCGCCGGCATTTGGAAAACGGTGAAGGTCCCGCAGCATTTGGCGTTACAGAACGTTATATCAAAATGGCGTTTTCTGCGCGCAGTATTGTCGGTCAATTGGGCTTTGTTGCTGCGCTGAAAAATATTGCTGCGGATAGCAATGGGCAAGCCTTGCTTGCCACAGAGGCTGCCGGATCTGAATTCGTTATATTGCCGTTACCTCGGCAGGTTCCGGATGGTTTGCCGCTGTTATACGCAGCGGAACACACAATTCTGATGCAACATGGCGATACGGCGCTTGCCGATTCGATTATGAAGCAAGCAAATTTAAAATAGCGGCAAACGGCCCGCGTTTTGCGCCGCCGGTACAATATTTTGGGTGAAATGCAACTATGGCAGTTTTACAGAATACACGCCTTTTATTAGGGGTTACCGGCGGCGTCGCCGCATATAAATCCGTAGATTTAGCAAGTAAGCTTACACAGCTTGGCGCTCAGGTGGATGTTATTTTAACGGAGAAAGCTTTGGAATTTGTTACTCCGTTAACTTTCAGCGCCGTAACTCAACGGCCGGTTTGGCGAGACTTATGGGAACCTTCCGGATCTGCCGCCGCAACACATATTGAATTAGGTCATGCCGCTCAGATGATTGCTGTTGTGCCTGCAACCGCTCATACAATTGCAAAATTGGCCTATGGCTTGGCCGATGATATGCTTACCACTACAGCGCTGGCCTCCACTGCTCCTTTACTGATTGCTCCGGCAATGGAAAGCAATATGTATGCGCATCCCGCAACGGTGGCAAACTTAGAAACCTTGCGCCGGCGCGGTGTTTTCATTTTAGAGCCGGAGAATGGCAGGCTGGCTTCGGGAAAGGTTGGCCCCGGAAGGTTGCCTGAAACCGGTGTGCTGCTCGGCGCGATTCGATATATTTTAGGATTGAATGGTGTGTTTGCCGGCAAAAAATTTATTATTACCGCAGGCGGCACGCAAGAACCAATAGATCCCGTCCGGTTTATCAGCAATCGTTCATCCGGCCGGCAAGGTTTTGCGCTTGCTGAAGCCGCCAGAGATCGCGGCGCGGCGGTAACGCTGATTACTGCGCCGGTAGAGCTTTCTACCCCCTATGGTGTAGAACGTGTTGATGTGCAGACCGCGGCTGAAATGGCCTCTGCGGTGCTTTCCGCAGCCCACGAAGCAGATGTTATTATTATGAGCGCTGCGGTTGCCGATTTTACCCCTGTTGCTCCGGCAGATAATAAAATAAAAAAAACAAATCGGCAAAATGGTGATTTTGTGCTGCAATTACGCGGCACAGATGATATTTTAAGCAAACTGCAAGACCATGCGGCTGATTTTCCCCAGCTTAAACGAATTGGCTTTGCGGCGGAAACTGCCGATCCCCTTGCCTATGGTATTGATAAATTAAAGCGCAAAGGCTTGGATTTAATCGTTATTAACGATATTACACTGCCGGGCAGCGGGTTTGGTTCACCAACCAATAAAGTTTGGATTGCTAAAGCCTCCGGTGAAGTAACCGAGTATGAACGCATGCCTAAAGAAGATGTCGCTGCTCTCATCATGGCAGAGATTGAAGATATCTTGCAGCATTCTCCGGATGAGCTGTAGGTTTTAATTACTCAGTGGGTAAAGCCAGGAATGGCTCTTCCAACGATGCATGATCCGGCACATATACAGGGATTCGTAAGGGGCGGCAACCCCTTGCGTGGGGTTTGGGGTGTCCCCAAATACATTTTTTATATCAAAATGAAACACCGCGCGGTACACCTGAGGCGATGCAATCCGGTAGGGGCGCCCCTTGCGGTCGCCCTTGCTGCCCGCCGTATCTTTTGCGTTATGTGGATCTTGTCTATATTCCCTGAGTAATTATTATAGGTTTTAATTACTCAGGCGCAATAGTTTTTGCGCAATGCTATTTTAAAAATCGCTTGATGGCTCGCGGTTTAAAATAACGGCTTGGCCGGGAATCTGCAGCACGGTAGCTGATGTTCCGGAATTAAGGGTAAAGTTTACCGGAATAATGCCCCACTGCAGTTTAAAGGTTAAAATACGCAGCACAGAGTTATCTAAGTAGCTTTGCGTAATTTGCCCGGAAGATATCGCGCTTTTAATTAAATTAATGGTTTCTAAAGCTTGGGCAGCGTTCAACGCGCCAAGCAGCAAATCTGTTCCGGCTTCAAACGCAAGCAGCCCAGCTTGCGGCACGGTATACTTATAGGACAACCCGCCCATAAACAGCGCATCCGAAACGACAACGCCATTATAGCCAAGCGTATGCCGTAAATAGCCATTAATAACACTTGGAGAAATGCTAGCTGGTAAATTCGGATCCAGCGCAGGTATAAGGATATGCGTAATCATAATCATCGGGGCTAAATTTGCCGGAATTAATTTTTCGTAGGGTACCCAATCTACCGTTTGCAATTGCTGCAATGTGCGATTGATCACTGGCAGCGCTTTATGCGGATCTACACTGGAGGCGCCTAATCCGGGGAAATGTTTTAAGCAGCCGGGTATGCCTCCGGAGGCTAACCCTTGCAAATATGCTTGCGCCATTTTGGTAACTAAATTCGGATCAGATCCAAAGACACGGCCTAATAAAATTGTGTCATTGGGATTTGTAAGTACATCTACCACCGGCGCAAAATCGGCGTTTAAACCAACCGATTTCAATAATTGGGCGTCTACTACGCCTTTTTGGTAAGCAAGCTGTGTATTTCCGGTAGCGCCGATATCGCTGGGATATGGCCGTTCACCAACCTCTGCGCGCAGAGTGTTCCAACCGCCTCCTTCAAAATCGGTTACCATAAGCATGGGAATCTTTGAAGCGGCTTGCATTTGATTAACGAAGTCGTGAAGTTGCTGCGCTGTAGCTGTATATTCCGGAATGAAATAACCGCCAATCTGATATTGTTGGATAAGCGCTGTCATATCCGCGTTCATGCTGGTGTCACTGGACATTGGAATAATTAACTGGCCAATTTTTTCATCTTCCGTCATATTTGCAAGGATGGCCCTTGCTTTGGCGTCGGCAACAACAATATTTACAGACCCCGCAGTTGCGCCGAGCGAACTTGATGTAGCAGCTGCGGTATGAAAGAACATACCCCGATTTAAAAACAGCACAATCAGGCCGGTTCCTACAATTGCAGAAACAAACCACTCAAATACTTTATGTCGTTTCATCTTTTCCAATTCCTGTTTTCAGCACAAGCGACGTTTTTAATTGACTATTCACAACCTTCAATGCATGATTCAAATGCCAGTTACGGTGTCGTTGAAGGTGTCGGTGATGATGGTGGTGTTGACGTAGGCGTAGGCGCAGGTGAACCGGTTGGCGTAGGCGTAACCGATGGTGTTGCCGTAGCCGATGGTGTTGCCGTTACCGATGGCGTGGCTGTTGCGGCAGGTGTCGCAGTTGCCTGCGGCCCATTGCTCAGGTATACTTTAATAACCGTATTTGGATTGACAGATGTGCCTTTTCCCGGAGTAGTATAAACAACATCACCAACACTGATATCAACACTGTATACATAACCTCCCAGCACATATTGCAGTCCTGCTTGCTGGATGGTGGTTTGCGCCTGAGAAGCGGTGTATCCGGTAACATCAGGAACATTAACGGTATTCGGCGGCTGGCTGACTGTAATGGTGATCGATGTATCCGCAGGAATAGATGTATTTGCCTGAGTAGATTGGCTGATGACTGTGTTTGGTTTATCGGTTGTATCGTTTGTTTTATAGGAAATAACTAATGTTTGCGTAAGTCCGGCGGCGCTGGCGGCGGTTTCTGCTTGTTGAAGAGAGTCTCCCACCAGGTTGGGCATAACGACTGTTTTAATAGTGGGTGTTGCGGTTGCCGTTCCGCCTAAGCTGAAAATTTTAAATTGAAAAGATAAAAATACGCTTAAAGCTAAAACAAGCATCACCGCGGCAATAATAAAGACCGTAGTCAACCCGGCGACCGGAGATGTGTTTTCATCTTCATCGTCATCGGGGCGTTTTAAAGAAGAACGCGGTGAAGTTGAATCGGGAAAAATTTCTATGGTTGAATTAAACTCATCTCTTCCACCGGGAAATGATGAATCTGCGAAGGGGCTGCTGTTTCTGCCAGTATTATTTTGGCGGCCTTGGTAATTTGGCTGTGAAAGAGGCCTGCTGCGTGGTTGCTGAATGCCGGCGGAAGATCGCGAAAATGAATTAGGATCTGCCTTGGCGGCTCCCATCGGGGTAGAGATTTTTCCGGAATTGCGCTGTTGTTTTTCATATGTTTCCAGGGCATACGCTAAAGCGTCGCCGTCTGGGTAGCGATCTGCGGGATCTTTCTCTAAGCAGCGTAAAATAACCCGTTCAAGAGATAAAGGGATGGAAGGATTATATCTACTGGGGCGGATTGGCGCTTCCTGAATATGGCGAACGGCAATGGCGACGGGAGTGTCCCCGTCGAACGGCGGCCGGCCGACCAGCATTTCATATAGAACGATGCCTAATGAATACACATCTGCTGCCGGTGAAACATTTTCGCCTTGCGCTTGTTCCGGCGCGTAATATTGCACTGTGCCGAGCGTCATACCGGTAGTAGTTAAACGTTCGTTGCTTTCGCGGTAAAAAGTAGCAATGCCGAAATCAGTTAACTTTACTAAACCTTCGTCGTTGACCAGAATATTTTGCGGCTTAACATCTCTGTGCACAATACCACGCCGGTGTGCGGCGCCAAGGGCCAAAGCTACATCATGGCCGATAACTACCGCTCTGCGGGTATCTAAAACACCGTTTGCGCGCAGATATTTTCTCAGATCAACCCCTTCGATCAATTCCATGACAATAAAATATAGATCATCACTGCGCCCGTAATCATATACTTGCACAATATTGGGATGCGCTAATGAAGAAACCGAACTTGCTTCGCGCTGAAACCGCAAAACAAATTTTTTATCATTTGAATACATTTCGCGTAAGATTTTTACCGCAACTAACCGCCCCATTTTTGTATCGCGGGCGCGGTATATTGTGGCCATACCGCCGCGTCCAATCGGCTCCATCAATTCGTATCGATCGCCTAAAATCTGTTGATCCATATTTCTTTGTTTCTATCCTCACAGCAAAAGCCGGTTAAACATTCAGCCGAAGCACAAGAATAAAGTTAAATCAGCTAAAAATATATAGCAAATACCTATCCGTATACTATACCTTTCAGCGCAACTTTGCAAGACTTTGCGATATTCGGGTTAAAGTACTAGTTGCGGCCATGCGCATTTTTCCGGCAAACTGCCCTGCAAAGCCGCTAAACTGCAGAATTAAGTTTGCTATGGGCATGCAATGCGCCATTTTTACAAACGTATGGCCGCAACATATGCGTATGTTTTTGAGTCGTTATTAATTGCGTATAACCGAGCTTTTTTTACCGGATAAATAATCTACAAGAATATATTTACCCAGATTTTCCGGTTCACAATAAAACGCCCGGCCTTTATTTACCTCTGTTAAAGATTGCACAAATGTTATCAGGCCGCGGTCTTGCGCCAACATAAACGTGTTGATGACAATCCCTTCACGCGCGCAGCGCCGTGCTTCCAGCAAAGTTTGCATTTCCGCCACTTGCGTATATGGGTAAGTAAAAATCCAATCTTTCTCCTCGTTATCCCAAGATACAGTTGGCATACCGTCTGTCACCAATATAATCTGCTTGTTTATGCTGCGGTTGCGCGACAATAAGTGTTTTGCCAGCATAAACGCATGAATCATATTTGTGCCCTGTGAATGATCGTATACACCTATTTCTACGAGTTCATTGTGGTGAAACTCTCGCGCGGTACTCGAAAATCCTATGACAAAAAGATTATCGCGCGGAAACTGGCCATGAATCAGCGACTCTAGGGCTACTGCAACTTTTTTAGCTGCTTCATTTGCTCCCGATTGAATCATGGAAATAGACATATCAATTAACAAAGCTGTTGAAGATTCGGTGATTGTTTCGGTTTTATAGACTTCAAAATCATCCGGAGATAGTTTCACAGGTGTGCCGGCGCTATTGCGATATATTGCGTTGCGCAAAGTGGCGGGCAAATCCATAAAAAATGGGTCGCCAAACTGATAGGGCTTGCTTTCATCTAACCGCTCGCTGCCAGCGCCTTGCTGTTCGATTGGGTGCTGCCCAAAGGAATCTTTACTTAATTGCTGAAAAATATCTTGCAGCGCTTTTTGGCCGATTTTCCGAATTCCCAGCGAAGTCAGTTTCCATTGGGAGCCGTTTTTTTCAATATAACCTTCTTCTTCCAGAATCTTCATTAAATTTTTCAGTTCTTCCATCATTGCGCCGTCTTCCGCGCTCATCAGGTCGGCCATTTTTTCTGTATCAATATCATCCAAACTGCTATTGCGCCGCGCGTCCATCATTTGCGACTCCAAGTCATCTAAACCTTGCAAACGCTCCATTAAGTTCAGCGCCTCTGTTAAGGAAAGCGGCTCATCGCCGCCGAAGCGGTACCTGGTTTGATAATCGTTTGGGCCAAGATTTTGGACATGCATTGCTAATTCGGCCATATCTACACGGATTCTGTCATCGCCAAGCAATTGATCCATCATTTGCATTAATTGCTCACGCTGCTCTTCCGGCAATGAATCAAGCACAGCCTGCATTTGTGCAGATCTGCGCTGCAAATCATCGATTAAATCATCCAATGTATTCACATCAGATCCGAAATAATCGCCATATTTGCGCATAAATTCATCAAAATCCGGCTCGCGGCCTTCTTCGCGTTCACGCATCATGTGGTTCAATTCCTGAAGCATTTCGCGCATTTTACGGAGATCTTCGGGGGTCATATTTGCAATACTTTGCTGCATACCCTGAAAATACTGCTGCATAATCTGTTGCTGCAGCATGTTCAGTAATTCCTGATACTCACTGCGCGCCTCCGGATCCAGGAAATCATATTCAGCCAATTTGCTGATTTTGCCGGCAGGGTCTTGGGGCAGCGCATTCAAAAAATCCAATTTTTGGCCGGCAATTTTTTCCAGCATCTTTTTCAGCGAATCATCTGAAGACGCCGCGGATTGCTGAGAAGGCTCGCCGCCTTCGCTGGGTGGATTTTGCGCAGTTTGTCCGGCTTCATCCAGACGTTTTTGAATGCCGTCGCGTTCTTTTTGGATAATATCCTCAATTTTTTGTTTGATATCATCCATAACGCCGGACATATTGTATTGATTCAGCCGCATTTGCCGCTGGGCGCGCAGTCGTTCCAGCATTTCACGCAATCCAAGAATGTTTTCGCCATTCTGCTTCTGAAATCCTTCGCGTTGCAGTCGTTTTAACGCCGACCGCAAATCATTATTGCGCAAATAGTCATCTGCCAGCGCATGGACGATATCATCAGCGCTGAGATCTTCAATTTGCTGAGAGCCATCCCATCGCGAGTAAGAACTATTTTGGCGGAATTGAAATCTGTTAAACATGAACCGGCGCTCCTTTTGCGGGTATATTGCTGGAATATAAAGGGATTATAAGTTTTCGCGCAGCGTTGCTATTTTTTTTGATAGTTTACGGATCCGCCGGCAGTATTTTTGTTGAGTTTACGGTTTAAATGCAAACCCTCTAAAATAAATTCAACCGCGGCGGCTACTGTTTCCGGCGCGCCATGAGCGCTTAATTTATCTACTGCCGCGCGCAAACCGCCGATTTGTGCAAGCTGAGACACATAATCCATCGATTTTTGGTTTTCGGAAACCTGCACATGCAAGCCTTTTTCAAATCCCGCCAGAAGTTGATCGAACTCTGAAACATCAAAATATCTGGCAAAAACATGTATAATGGATGAATGAATCAGTTTGCCGACGATTTTATCTTCGCGTACTTCGCCAAACGTATCTAACTCAATTTTTCCGGCAGTAGAGGCAATAACTGAGTTTAAATCGCTGATTCGCGGAACGGCGCGCTTTTCATTATTGCGTAAAGCTCTGCGTACAGCGTTGCTGGCGACATTTTCCGCATTAGTAATGGAAACGCGCACGCTTACACCAGATTTTTGGCTGATTTCTGAGCTTTTGCGCGCTTGGTGAGTTATTTCGGCGACAATCTCTTTCATATATTGCGGATACATGATTTCAATGCCATCAATTATGGGGTGGACTGCCTCTGAATCTATAATCAATATTTCTTCTTCCAATGTCTGCGGATAGTGCGTGCGAATCTCCGATCCCATGCGGTCTTTTAACGGAGTGATAATTCTGCCGCGGTTGGTGTAATCTTCGGGGTTGGCGCTTGCCACCATAAAAATATCCAGTGGAAGCTGAATTTTATAGCCGCGAATTTGTACATCGCGTTCTTCCAGAATATTTAACAGGCCAACCTGAATTCTTTCCGTTAAATCGGGCAATTCATTTAAGCAGAATATGCCGCGGTGTGTGCGCGGAATCAATCCATAGTGTATGGTTAGTTCATCAGATAAATAGCGGCCCTCGGCAACTTTTATCGGGTCTATCTCGCCGATAAGGTCTGAAATTGTAATATCCGGCGTCGCTAATTTTTCACTATATCGTTGGCTGCGACTCAGCCAGATAATCGGGGTGGTGTCTCCATCCTCGGCAATGCGCACTTGGCAAGCTTTGCATATTGGATGAAAAGGGTCGTCATTAATTTCGCATCCGGCAATTGCCGGAACATACTCATCTAAAAAATGTACAAGACTGCGAGCAAGGCGTGTTTTGGCCTGACCGCGTTCGCCAAGCAGCACAATATCTTGTCCGGAAAGCAAGGCGTTTTCTATTTGCGGAATAACGGTATCATCATAACCTACGATTCCGGGGAACAGCGCGGAGCCTTCTTTCAGTTTTTTAACCAGATTTTCGCGCATTTCTTCCTTTACCGTTTTGGTGTGATAACCTGCAGCGCGAAGTTCTCCGATAGTTTTTAATTGCGTAAGGTCTGACATAAAATATTGCTGCTGCCTTTCTGAAATATAGTATATATCTTTAACTATATAGGTTACTGTGAATTTTGGCGTCTTTCCAATGGTGGCAAACGCAAAGCAGAATTGAGTGTGAATGCAGGCGCTTCCAAGTTTGTATAGCAGTTGTGTCAAACGCACAGAATTCCCTCTGTAATATGTTCACTTCCAATATGGCCTAAAAATCCAATATGCTTGGGGAATTATTGCCATATATGCCGTTAATATTGTATCGTAAGTCAATTATTGGCAACAAGACCATATTGGGCGCCGCTTTCATAACCGCTTCGATTTTAAATTATCTACCAATTCCCGCAAGAAAAGTTCAACATCGGTAACGATGCCTGCAGCATGTGTTGTGCCGCGGTCTGCCAATTTAGTAACTACCGCCGGATTTATATCCACAACTACAGCTTTGGTAGACGCCGGAAGCATGTTGCCGGTTGCAATAGAGTGCAGCATGGAAGCCAGCATTATAACCATATCAATGTTTTGCAGAACACTGCGCATACGGTCTTGGGCGGCGAACATTTCAGTTATCACATCGGGTATTGGGCCGTCATCGCGGATAGATCCCGCCAGCGCCAATTCAACATGATGCAATACGCTTGCCTTCATAATGCCATCGCGCAGAATTCCGGCGTCTACGGCAGCCTGCAGCGAGCCATATCTTCGGATGGTGTTTATAGCCCGCAAATGGTTGCGATGGCCGTCTTGCACCGGATCTCCTGTTTGCAGATCCACCCCGAGAGATATGCCGAACATGGCCGCTTCGCAGTCATGTTCGGCTACAGCGTTGCCGGCAAAAATTGCTTGCACATGCCCCATCGTGATCAATTCTTCAATATATTTTCTGGCGCCGGTATGTACGACGGCGGGGCCAAGCACCAAACCAATTTTGCCTCGCTGCTTGTAAATTTCGAAAATTTCATCGGCAATCCCTGCAATTAACAGGCTTTTGGCGCGCTCTGAGCTGACGGAGCTTTGCATGAAACTGAAATGCTCCGCAGATGGCCGCGGTATCTCTAACGGATGAACGCGAACGCCGTGGCGTCCAACAACCACTTGCTGCCCAATTTGCACTTTATGCATGGGCAAGCAATATGCGCGCGGAACAGATTCCTCTACAATGATAGCTACATCCATTTCAATGTTTTCCACGTTCAGCCAAAAACCGTTGACTAAAACTTCTGTTGGCAAATTAGTTGTGGCGTAAAAATCATCCGGAAGCACACCAGCTATTTCAACCGATTCACACTGCGCATTCTGTGCGTTCACCAGTTCAACGCCAAGCTGTTCCAAACCATCCAGCAGCGCATCCAGTTCTTTTTGATTTGCCGCAATAACATTCATGCGGGCATAGCTGGTTTCTTGGGCATTCCTGCCAACTTGAATTTCCAGCAAATCAAAATCCGCGTTTGCTTGCATGATAGCGCTCCAAACGCGAGATAATATTTGCGAATCGATGATATGGCCGCGCAGCTCAATTTGCTGAGTTGCTTTTACCGGTTTAGTTTCCGACATAATTTATTTCCTTTGTTGCAAAGTTAACCGCCAATTGGCAGATTTCCATCTGGCGCGTTTGTTTAACTGCTGATAAATGCTTTGGCGGTTGCTGCTTACAATACTAACGCAAATTTCCTGGAGCGCCGGATGCATATAAGATAGTTACCATAACAATGAAAAACAGTATTACTAATACAATTAACCCTAATCCAATATAACTTGTGATGAGTCCCGCCATCGCTAATGATCTGCCAGTGAGCCTGCCGTTTGCGTTTTTAATTTCATTTAGCGCCATATGCCCAAAGATGATACCAATAATTTGGCCTATTACAGGCACAATAAAAAAACCAGCTATGCCGCCGACTAAGCTGATAATGGCAAAAACCGAATTTTGCGGTTCGATATACAGCGGTCCGGGATCGCCGGGATTGATGTTGTATTGAAATGGCGGCGGATTGGGAGTGGTTGGATTATTATTAGGCTGTTCCATAGTGTTACCTTTCATTAGCAATAAAAATAATAGTACGGTTGGAAAGAATAAGATACAGGCGCTTAGAAAATCCTAACTTGGCAAATTTATAATGCGGAAGTTAAAAATATGCGCAAGCGCGGCGCATATTTTGCTGATTTCATTATATCAAATTTTCCGGTGAAACGTTTTTACCGTCAATATCGCGCGGTATACATGGGTGGAGGTTGAAAACAATCCACATGATTTATCGTGCAGTGTTTTCTTAAAAAAATGTTTGGGGATACCCCAATCCCCGCATAAGGGGCTACTGCCCCTTATGAATCCCCGCGTTTGTGTTCGTGCGGTGTTTTCTTAAAAAAATGTTTGGGGACATCCTAATCCCCACATAAGGGGCTACTGCCCCTTATGAATCCCCGCGTTTGTGGTTGTGCGGTGTTTTCTTAAAAAATGTTTGGGGACATCCTAATCCCCACATAAGGGGCTACTGCCCCTTATGAATCCCTGCGTTTGTGGTTGTGCAGCGGAATTGCTGCAAGTGAAATGTTCAATTATGCGGCAGCGCTTTCAACAGTTGCTTTTTTAGCCGGCAGCATTTTAACAAAAAAGATCGCGTCTGCGGCGGCTATTGCTACGATGATTGCGCCGGCGTAAAATGGCGCGCCAATGCTGACAGCGCTGAATAATACAGTGGCAAGCAGCGGCCCGGCAATTCTGCCAATACTGGCGGCGCTTTGCGCTGCGCCAAGCAATGAGCCTTGGATATCTTTGGAGCCGGCTACGGAGATCATAGAAGAAATGACTGGTGTAACAAGCCCATCGCCTACGCTAAGGAAGCCCAGACCTAAGAACATGGCGCCCACGCTATTGCCTAACGGGATGATAAACAGTCCTGCGCCGAGCAGCAGTAAACCGGAAATTAAGATTGGGCCAAGTTTAAACCGCTGTGTAAGCTGACGAATTAATCCGCCTTGCACAATGACCACAATAACGCCGATAAAGGTGAATACCCAGCCTGCTTGAATTGTGCCCCAGTTGAAACGCCATTTAATAAAGAGCGCAAACACGGTTTCCATGCCGCTGAATGCAAGTGTATAGATTAAATTGACGCTGACAAGCTGCAATATGGTCATGTTTGTTAAAATAGCAATATTAAATTTGCGTTTGGCGCCGGTATCTGTTTTTCCCTGTAAAAATCTGGTTTCCGGCAAGAAGCGCCAAACCAATAGCGCGTTAACTACCGCAATTCCGGCAGCAGCCCAAAACGGAGCGGAAAGCGAAATGACGGTTAAACTGCCACCAATTACTGGCCCAAGCACGAAACCTACCCCAATCGCCGCGCCAATCATTCCCATACTGGCCGCGCGATTTTCCTCACTTGATGTATCTGCCGCAACTGCTTGGGCTGAAGCGATATTTGATGCGCCTAACCCGCCAATAACGCGCGCCAGCAGCAGCAAGGGAATAGAATTTGCCAAAGCAGACATAATAAAGGAAATAACTTCAATAAACAAAGATATAAGTATGACTGGTTTGCGTCCATACTTATCGGAAAGCGCGCCTAATATAGGTATGCCTATTACTTGGGCTATTGTAAACGCAGCGGATATAACGCCAATTGTAAATGGATTCGCCCCTAAACGCAGCGCCCAGAAAGGAAGCAAAGGGAACAATAGGCCAAAGCCGGTAAAATCAATTAAAACGGTAAGGGCCATTAGAAGAAGGGGAACATTCATTTTCTTTTGAGATTTATTTTGTTGTTGCATAAAACTGCCTCAGAAACATTTAATTTAATTAGTCATATTTGACTATTCATAGTATAAACTAATTCATATGAAATAGTCAAGATTGATGAAGCATGTTTTTCGCGGAAATTGTACAATAAAACAAGAATTTTTTCTGGCGCCGAAAAAAAGCGGCAAAATACGCTTTGATTTATATTTTTATGATATAAATTGTGATATATTTGGAATACTGTTGCTGTGAGCAATCAGCATTTTCTGCAAAAAAACTTGTTTGAGCTTACAGATGCGTGTACGTATTTGTTTGCTTATCAAAAATTTTGGGATTTATATGGACGAAAGAGAACTTTTATTGCTGGGGCTTTTAAAAATACAAAGCCAGCATGGTTACCAAATAAATGAATTTATCTCAAAAAACCTGAGCCGGGTTACATCAATGAAGAAAGCAACCGCGTATGCTCTGCTGGAAAATATGCGGAAAAATGGGCTGATTGATGAAAGCATTTCTCAGGAAGGAAATCGGCCTCAGCGTAAAGTATATTCGATAACTTCCGCCGGGGATGCAGCGTTTGATACACTGTTGAAAACCTATTTAGCGCAGCCGGGACAAATCACTTTTTCATTGGATATTGCGTTGATGTTTATTGGAAACTTGCCGGTAGCTGAAGTTATCAATTTGCTGGATGAACGTATGAAATTGCTTATTGAGCAAATAGAAACGTATGAACGGGCGCCAAAACATGAGTACGATCTGGGATCCAGGCTGGCGGTGGAACATGTGTTATCGCACCTGCAGCTAGATTTATCATGGCTGCAATCTGCAAAGGAAATGATTGTTCAAGAAGCAAGCAGTGGAAGTAACGGCTGAAAATATGCGAAAATAATATTGTCTTAACCCATAAGACGGCCGGGCGCTGATAAATGAACATCTGCATAAAGAGATGTTGAGGCAAAATTTCCTCTCGCCGCCTATTTTCTGAAAGTTTCTGCTTGAACATGAAATCGACATCCTTCCGCGGCTGGAGCATGCTTATATTAAGCAATTTTATTTTTGCCGGCGCTTATGTTTCGGGGAAGATTGCGCTGGCAAGCGTTTCCCCGATTATTTTAAATATGCTTCGATTTATTGTTGCCTCTACCTTGCTTATACCTATTTTGGTTGTTCAGCGAAAATATTTGCGTATGCAACGGCGCGATTTAACGATATTTTTAACCGTTTCGCTGTGCAGTTTTGTATTGAATAAATTTTTTGAATATTGGGGGCTTAGTTTAAGCAACGCTTCCGATACTGCTTTGCTGATATCCGGTGAAGGAATATTTACGGCAATTTTAGCGTGGGTAATTCTGAAAGAACGAATAACAATCAGCAGAGTTATTGCCTTGCTTATCGGTTTGTTTGGCGCATATTTAATTATTGAGCGCGGCTTTATTCCGCATTTCCAAGAATCTGGTTCAATGTCTTTGCGGATCATTGGGGACGGTTTATTTCTGCTTTCGTTGGTGTTTGAAGCATTTGCGTCTATAATCAGCAAAAAACTAACGGGAAAATTTTCGCCGCTCTTTATTACGTCGGCCACCGTTACCGGAAGTTTGTTTGTATGGATACCAGCAGGGAGTGTGGATATTGCGCTGCATGGATTGAAGCTTACGTGGCCGGCCGCTGCAGGTATTCTTTATTTAGGTGTGCTGGTTACTGCAACGGCGTATTATTTGTGGTTTGGCGGTCTGCAAATGATTGACGCAGCTTCCGCAGCGGTGACGCTGTTTTTGCAGCCGCTTATCGGCGCGCTGCTGGCGGTGGCTATATTAGGCGATCATATTGGGTTGTTTACTATTTTAGGCGGATTATGTATCATCTTCAGCATGTGGATGATATCTTGGCCGGTTCCCGACAAAAAAGAATTAGAAATTGGATTGAATGTATCCGTTCCCGACTTGGATAAGTTCCATGGTGTGTAAAGCAATTAGGCGCAAATTAAGATCATTTGGCATATCAAATTCAAATTGTTTGCATAAATTGGCTTATTTATAAACACATTTTTCACATAGCTATGATATACTAATATCTGAGGCCGGTTGGTTTCAATATTTTAAACTTCAAAAAAGGGGTTAGATATGTCGAAAGCATTGTCACGAAATGTGTATTTAGTGTCTTTAGTGCTTATAATTGTTTCTACAGTTCTAATTTATTCAAAAGCAAGCCCTACTGTTGGCGCTTTGCTTTATTTCGTTGGCGCTCTTGGAGCTATAGTTTCATGGATAGGGGCGTTGATAAAAACAGCGCAATTATCTCGCTGGGGATGGTTTGTTGGTATTTTAATAACTGGCGGTATTGGCTTTTTAATCTATGTTTTCGCTGGCCCTACAGAGAAGCGCTAAGCCGCTTTGGCTTTAATAATAAGAGTTCGGTGTGCTCTACGCCGGACTTTTTTTATTTTCTGCGGTAAATATCCGTGGTTTTACCTGAATTTCCGAACTTTTCCATAACTTGTGTGCGCCTGCTTTCATGATACAATACACATGAATGAAATACGCCGCTTTGCGTTGTTCAACGTTATTCGTTTGCAGCGGCTGAAATCGATGGCAGATTCGACATTACCTTACGGGGAGCGCACAAGCATGATTGCTTCAGAAATTATTCATTTATTTGAATCGGCAGTTGGCCCCATGCGCGTTATCACTCATCCCGCCGAGCGCAAAGCTTTCGCTTCTGATGCGCTGCTGCATTATCATGAACCCCCGGAACTGGTTGTTTTCCCGGAAACAACTGAACAAATAAGCTCTATCGTTAAAATCTGCAATACCCATCACATACCGTTTACGCCGCGCGGTTCGGGAACCGGTCTTTCAGGCGGTGCAACCCCATCTCCGGAATCTGTGGTGATTGCCACTGCTAAAATGCGGAAAATACACCGAATCGATATCGCAAATCGGCTGGCGGTGGTGGATCCCGGTGTGATTAATAGCGACATCACTAAAGCTGTGGCGTCTGCCGGATATTTTTATGCGCCGGATCCTTCCAGTCAATCGGTTTCTACAATTGGCGGCAATGTTGCTGAAAACGCCGGCGGAATACACTGTTTTAAATATGGATTTACCGTAAACCATATTCTTGGCGCACAAATAGTACTGGGCAATGGTGATATTGTTGAAGTTGGCGGTGAGGCAATGGATATGCCCGGTTATAATTTGCTCAGCGTCATTGTGGGGTCTGAAGGCACATTGGGTATAGTTACCTGCGTAACGGTAAGGCTGACTGCACAGCCGCAAAGCATTGTAACTGCGCTGGTTCCTTTCGCCTCCATGGAATCTGCCGGCGCGGCGGTTTCAGCCATTATAGCCGCAGGTATTGTTCCAGCCGCAATCGAACTGATGGATCAGCTGACGCTGCAAGTTTGTGAAAACACGATTCACGCCGGATACCCCGAAAACGCAGCGGCAATTTTGCTGGTTGAATTAGATGGGCCGCAAGCCGAAGTTGAAGCTAGAATAGCGGATGTTGCCAAAATTTGCCGAAACTATGAAGCGCTGAATTGGAAGATTGCCACTTTACCCGCGGAACGCGCGCTTTTGTGGAAAGGCCGCAAAGCTGCGTTTGCTGCGCTGGGACAGCTTGGCGCGCACTTATTTTTGCATGATGGTGTTGTTCCCCGCACAAAACTGCCGGAAGCGCTGAAACGTTTGACAGATGTTGGCCGCCGTTCCGGTTTGTGGATTGCCACGGTTCTGCACGCTGGAGATGGCAACTTGCACCCGGTAGTGCTGTATAACGATGATCAGGAGGCGCTGGCGGAACAAGTTGCCGCAGATATTTTAACTATGTGTGTTGAATTAGGCGGCAGCATAACAGGCGAGCATGGCGTTGGCCTAGATAAACGTGAGTTTATGAATGTGATGTTTACCGAAAATGATATGGCGGCGCACCAAAAGTTGCGTTTGGCGTTCGACCCATTAGGCATCAGTAATCCGGGGAAAATATATCCTGCGCCAAATATGTGCGGGGAAGGCGCAAAAAAATACAAACAACATCCGCTTGAACAAAACGGAACTATTACCAGATTGTGATTTTTTCAAAAATTTTATTATCAGGTGTTTTAAGTCAGCGACCCCATGCCTAAAGGCAGGGGTATGTGAAAGCTTACTCCGATGCTGACCAGATCCCCTGGAAACAGGGAGCCGTTATCAGGAAGTGTTCAAATTCGCACCTTCAGATGGCATCTCAGTCTGAAGCTCTGCAAGTTCAACGTTAAACAGGTTGATGGGGTGTCAAAGCCAGTGCGTTGAGCATAGTACCGCCTGCTAACCCGATCGAGGGAACCATGTACCGCCAGTGGCAACACTGGTGTGAGGCCAATTACGGCCCCTTCGCAAGAAGGAAAGGAAAAAACAAATGTCACGAGTCTTTGTTGTCGATATGCAACAGCAGCCACTCACTCCCTGCACACCAGCACGGGCGCGCTGGCTGTTGACGCAAAAGAAAGCCGCTATCTGGCGCAGATACCCTTTCACCATTATCGTGAAGGGAGCCAAGCCAGATGCCCTTGTCCCTGAAATGGTGTGCAAGCTCGATCCAGGCAGCGAAACCACCGGTATTGCCGTTCTCAACCAACAATCGGGAGAAGTGCTCTGGGCAGGGGAATTGACGCATCGCGGGCAAGCTATCAAAGAACGGCTGGACCAACGCCGAGGCTGTCGAAGAAGCCGATGCCAGCGCCATACACGCTATCGAGAGCCGCGATTTCTCAATCGGACTCGTCCCAAAGGATGGCTGCCACCATCGGCGCAAAGTCGAGTAGCAAATATCCATACCTGGGTCAATCGCATTCGCCTATCCTGTCTTATTGCTTCATTGAGTATGGAGTTGGTAAAATTCGATACCCAATTGATGCAGCATGCGGAAATTAGTGGTGTGGAATATCAGCAAGGAACCCTGGCAGGATATGAAACCAGGGAATACTTGCTCGAAAAATGGAACCGAGCCTGTGCCTATTGTGGGGCAACCCATCTTCCTTTGCAAATAGAGCACATCGTCCCCAAATCGCGTGGGGGAAGCAATCGCATTGCCAATCTTGCCATCGCCTGTGAAGCCTGCAACCTGAAGAAAGGCGCCCACACCGCCGAAGCATTTGGGTTTCCTAATGTGCAGCAGCAAGCACAACAGCCATTGAAGGATGCGGCTGCGGTCAACGCCAGCAGATGGGCTGTGTGGCGTGTGTTGACCCAAACAGGGTTGCCCGTTGAAACAGGCAGTGGGGGATTGACCAAATTTAATCGAACCCATCGCAATCTGCCAAAGACCCATTGGCTGGATGCCAGTTGTGTCGGCCACTCCACGCCGGAAACCCTCCACTGGAAGCAGGTACATCCGTTCCTGATAACAGCAATGGGACGGCATAGTCGGCAGATGTGTCGAACGAATGCGTTTGGAGTTCCAGACAAAGCGCCCAAAGCAACCAGTGTCGTTGGAGGGTTCCGAACCGGAGACATGGTCAAAGCAGTCGTGCCCGAAACGAGTAAAAAAGCAGGGGTGTATGTGGGTCGGATTGCCATCCGGGCAACAGGCTACTGCAATATCAAAACGGGTACCGAAACTATTCAAGGCATCCATGTTCGCTATTGCACGGCCCTGCATCGAATGGACGGGTATTCCTATTCTTTCAAGAAAGAGAGGCTCACCTGACGGTGAGCAGGCATTTCCTCCCCATTCCGCAAGGAAGGGGTCTTCATGCCTGAGCTTTAAATGAATGTAAACGCTGAACAAGAGTTATTCGCGCGGTTTGCGAATATTGTAACCGAACCATCTGAAAAAGACGCTATTTTAGGTGTTGCGCCAAAAGTTATTGTATCACCGGCGAATACCGAACAGATTTCCGCAATTTTAGCTTTTGCCGCAGAAAATAATCTTGCCGTTATACCACGCGGCGCCGGCGCACAAATGGCTATTGGGTCTGCTCCATCTCGCGCAGATATTCTTTTGGATTTATCGAAAATGAATACCATCATTGCATATGAGCCGGGAGATATGACAATTACTGCACAGGCCGGAACTTCTATTGGAGCCATTCAGCGCGCGGCCGCAGAGTATCGGCAGTTTTTAGCAATAGATCCCGATGTGGAGGAAAGCGCAACGATTGGCGGTATTGCCGCGGTTGGGATAAACGGTACACGCCGAATGAAATATGGCGGCGTATATGATCAGATACTCGGCGCGCAGTTTGTGTTAGCTGATGGAACGATTGCCCGCGCAGGCGGCAAAATTGTGAAAAACGTTGCAGGATATGATATCGCGCGTTTGCTGTGCGGATCTTTGGGTACCTTGGCGGTGTTAACCGAGGTAACATTCCGGTTGCAGCCAAAACCGCCGTTCTCACGCTGGATTGGTGTTCCCTCGCCAACTTTAGAGGCTGCGCAAACCGTTGTTCAGCTTATACGCCAGTCGCAGTTATCACCATCTGCAATTGAGGTTGTGCCGGCGGCAGATGGCTTTGTAACCGCGCTGTCTTTTGAATACACTGCGGCGGCAATTCAAGAGCAAGTGACGGCGCTGCGACAGCTTTTAGGCAAAAAATATGGCGCATGGTATATTGCTAAACCCAATTTTTCATTGCCCAAAAACGCTTTTGCGCTGAGAATTTCTGCGCCGCCTTCGCAAACCCTCCCCATTTTGCAAAAGGTCCTGGAAATATCTGAGCCTATGCATATCGATTGGGTGGCGCATGTGGGATTTGGCGCAATTGAAACGTCGGTGAATGCCGCGCCAGACGCCGTTGTGCGCCTTACCGGGCAGCTGCGGCCGGTTTGTGAAGCTGCCGGCGGCGCGCTGGTTGTTTCCGGAGATGGTTTAAGCGCACTGCCAGAGCTGGATCCTTGGGGAACAGTTAGTTCCGCGCCGTTGATGCGCTCGGTTAAATCTTATTATGATCCTAAATCTATTTTGAATCCCGGCCGATTTGTCGACGGAATCTAAATTAATTGCAAAGGCAATGCGCTATGCAAACTGAAAAGAATGACTCAACACAGCATTTGGTTCACAAACCGGATAAAGAATTGCTGAACGCATGCATACATTGCGGATTTTGCCTCACTTCGTGCCCCACCTATGTGTTGTGGGGTGATGAATCGGATTCGCCACGCGGCCGTATTCAATTTATGAAAATGCTTGCCGATGACGAGTTGCAGCCCGATAGGCAGATGACACAGCACTTTGATAGCTGTTTAGGCTGTGAAGCTTGCGCAACCGCGTGTCCTTCCGGCGTGCAGTATGGCGCGCTGATTGAGGAAACTCGCGCGTATGTTGCAAAAACCGTACCGCGGCGCTTGCCAGACGCCGCGTATCGCGCGCTGCTTTTCAGTCTATTTCCTTACCCCAAAAGATTGCGAGCGATGAAGCCGTTTTTATGGCTTTACCAAAAAAGCGGAGTTAGCGCAGCCGTTCGTTCGCCGGTTGGAAAAGTGCTGCCGCGGCGTCTGCGCGCCTTAGACGCGGTTTTACCTTCGGTGCGGCTGCGGCATGACCAAATACCAGTTATCACTCCGCCTAAAACTGCGCGGCGTTTGCGCGCCGGCATGATAACCGGTTGTGTGCAAGACGCATTTTTTAGCGATGTCAATGCTGCAGCTGTTCGTGTGCTTACCGCGGAAGGTGTGGAAGTGATTACCCCGCCAAATCAAGGCTGCTGTGGCGCGCTGCACATACACTCCGGACGCGAAGAAGGCGCTATGGCAATGGCGCGCAGTATGATAGATATTTTTGAGCGCGCGCAAGTAGATGTTATCGTTATTGATTCCGCCGGATGCGGATCTACTCTAAAAAGGTACGATCGCTTGCTGCAAGGTGACGCGCAATATGCCGAACGCGCAAAAGCGTTTGTCGCCAAGGTAAAAGATATTTCGGAGGTTTTAAGCGAATTATCTGTAACGGTGCCGCGCCATCCCATACCGTTTAAAGTAGCCTATCACGACGCCTGCCATCTTAGCCATGCGCAGAAAATTCGCGAAGCGCCGCGAAATCTGTTAAAAACAATTCCCCAATTAGAGGTATTGGAAATACCGGAAGGCGATATCTGCTGTGGCAGCGCCGGAATCTATAACCTAACCGAGCCGGTTGCCGCTGAAGAACTGGGAATTAGAAAAGCGCGGAATATCCTTGCAATTCAACCTCAAGCATTGGTTGCATCTAACCCGGGATGCCTGCTGCAAATAAGCGCATCACTGAAAAAAGAAGGTATTCGCATACGTACCTATCATCCTATTGAGTTGGTAGATATGTCTATTCGCGGCGCGCTGCCAAAAGAACTATCTGCGCCATGAAATAGCAAAAGCTATTGTGCGCGGCAAAATGCTTGATTGGCGCCATATTTGCGCTTATTCATAAATGTAATTTCCTATGTGGAAAACATGGTTAGCGTATACTAATAGTAGTGGCAAACTATCTGCATTGTTTGCCGGGCTTTTTGTGAAGGATCCTGGAACCGGGGTATGGATATGCGAACTGCGCGCGTGAAATCATCTATTTTTACACGGCGATTTATTCAAACATTGAATGTTATATTATCGCTGATATTAGTATTTTTATTGGCAGCGGCCGGATATTTAATTTATTATGGCGTAGTTCATAATGATTTTGGGGCAACTTCCGGGCAAAACGCCATAAAATCAACGGTAAATGGCGCTGTTAACACTGCGCCGGCTACAGCAACGCTGCCGGCGTCTAACAGCGCTTTGGTAAAATTTGTGTCTGGTAAAACGTATGGGGCCGGTGTTGCTTCGCTGGCGTGGGATCCTGCCGGGCAAAATTTAGCGGTGGGTGAAAACCCTGCGATATACGGCGGCAGCGGAAATGGCGGTGTGCTGCTATACCATCAAAATGGCTCCAGCGAGCGGCTAACGGGATTTGAAGGATTTCAGGCGCCCGGTAGTTTAGTGTGGTCGCACAGTGGCGCCATGTTGGCTGCCGGCGGTCATTTAACATTAATTATTTGGCAGCCTGCCATAAGCGCGGCTCCATTTAAAATTACGCTTCCGTCTGATCCCGGCTCTAATATCTATGTGTTTAATGTAAAAACCGGCGCCTTAGTTCATACATATCCTGATACTATATTTTTGCCGTTTGGCTTCGCTGAATGGGGGCAGGGCGGCGCAATTTCTGCAAATACCGTTTTGCCCGCAAATCCGCTGAACCCCATAGAGCCGGCTTTTGCCCTTTGGGGTCCGGAGCAGGGAGCCGGAGTGTATTATGACGCTTCGATGGGCAAAACCATGATTGGCTCTTCTTCAAGCGATCGCGTGGCGCATTCCGCACTTATCCGCTGGTCGCCGCAAGATGATTATATTGCGTGGGGATATCCTGCTTTACCGGTAAGTTCGGTAGAGTCAACCGCAAGCAGCCAAAATACCGGACAATTTCAGGCAATTTTATCGCCAAATGCTTTATTTGCGGCTATGGTTACCAAAATTGGCGCAGCCAAATCAGTGGATTCAATATATATTACACCTTCGGCGATTGGTTCTTTTGCTATGACGATGGCTTTTTCTGCCAAAGGCGCATCTTTGACGCTTTATAATTCAGCTAACGGATCCGAAATTACTTCCATCGGAGATCCGAGCGGATTCAGCGACGCAACTGCGTGTAGTTTTAGCTGGACAAATTTGCCGCAACTTACTTTTGCTGCTGTTACCGGAAAGCAGATCGCGGTGGTGTATAGCGCGCCGGCGTAGTTAAATGCGCTGGGCGGCTATTCCTGCGGCGTTTTCCGAAGCGCCTGCAATAATAACGGAATTGGCGGCGCGCCAAAACGTAATGCGCTATCGTGCAGCCGCTGCGTATCCCATTCGGTGTGTTGATTGCGCAGGGCAGCCAAGAATTGTTTCATAAATATTTTGCCAACGCTATAGCTGTACACAAAGGGATCTTTCATGCTTCTGGCGGCCTCGTGGCGGGCGCGAATCTCCGGCAAAAATGTTTCTTGCATAATCAGGTTTGCTGCGTCATCTGCGGTAATAGCGCCGGTTGCGGTTTGCAGCGCTATCATTGCCCGGCAGTCACGAAGCAGGGCCATTTGCGCTTGCTGAACACCATATCCGAAATCAGTTTTTCCAAAACCATGGTCAATAATCATTTCTTCGGCGTAGTGCGCCCACCCCTCGATAAATGTTTGCGAAGTAAATATTTTAGCGGCTGCCGTTGGCGCGGTTTTCAGCCGTTGAAATTGCAAATAATGGCCCGGCCAAATTTCATGCGCGACAGTATTTGCCATGCCATAAATGCTTAATTTTTCCATCCATGCGTTTTGTTTTTTGGGGGACCATTCACTTTCAGGCAGTGTCACAAACAACCGCGCGCGCAGAGGTTGTTCCTCAAATGGACCAGGGGCGTCTAAAAAAGCCGAGCCATTTCGCATATATGGTTTTGTTGCATAAATTGCGCAATGTAAATGTTCCGGAGCCGTAACAATATGGCGCCGGCTTAGAAAATAATGCAAATTTTGAATTATCTCTTCTATATTGCTCAGCGCATGTTCAGCCGCCGGCTTGCGTTTGCCCAATTGTTCCAGCGCATCCGCCGGAGCAAGCTTCATTTTATCTGCAAATATCCGCATCCGTTCTCGATTGTTTGCCATATCTTCATACAAAAGCTGCTGCAATTCATTTGCTGTGGTTGAGATCATATCAGAGGAAAGCAATATTTTAAAAAAAATATCACTGCCATCCGTCGCATAACTTGCCGTTCCAGTAGATAATTTTTGAATATGGCTTTGCAGCAATTGAAACGCTGCAATAGCAGCCTCACTGCTTTTGCGGAACTGCGCGGCTATATCAATATATTTTACAGAAGCTGAAAAGTGCGCAAGCTCTTGCTTATGAAACTGAATTTGGCTGTTTATCAGGGCTATGCTTTGTTCCGCCAGCGCTAGAGGAATGGGTTGATTGAGATTTTTTTCTGCCGATTCTGCAAAATCCTGCACGTTTTTTAAATAATTGCTTGCCGCGGTTAGTCTTTCTGCTGCGGGAACAGCGCTGCGGCGAATAAATGGTGAAATATCCAGCGGAATAATGTACAGCAGCGGATAATTCGCGAAGCGGTTCCATGCAGTGAGCTTAAAATACTCTAATTGCGCGTCAAAATATACGGCATGGAGATCAAACGCAGCGGGGTTATCAAAACCATGTTCCGTTAAGTGAAATGGTTGCGCCGGCGCAAGTTCTTGGAATTGCTGGATATAATTTTGCAAAGAAATCCGCCTGTTTTGAAGCGCATTGTTGCTCCAGTCAGGCAAGCTTGTGGCAAATTGCCATAACCCAAGCCTATTGGCTGTATGCGGATAAAACGCTAAATAGTCATGGATATATGCGTCTGCAAGCGGGTTTTGTGAAAAAAAAGATTGTGATTCCAGTTTTTTAGTTCGTCCGAAGTTTCAATAATAATTAAGTAAGCCTTGCGTGGCACCACTTTATCTTATTATATGTGACCGCAAGGCTGTTTTACAAAAAAGCGCGGTACATCTCACCGAAAACACCGCGCCAATAATTTATACTGGCCGAGCGAGAAAACCACGAAGTCTTTAGCTTCGTGGAAGAATCGCCGTTCCTTATCCCTGTGTTTCAATGTAGTGTCGAATGACTTCTTGGCTGGCATTCCCCACTGTGCAACC
>JAJYBV010000025.1 GCA_021778805.1 Chloroflexota bacterium
GTGCTTCGTCCGCAATTCATGCCATTGCCTGATCGGCATCAGGACAAGCGCATGCAGCGTGTTCGCCGCAAGGCCAGCGCGTAGCGGCTGTTGTAGTCAGCCTGCCCTTGAATAAGGCAAACCTAACCTTGGGCATATTTGTCCATACTAAAGGATACTATTGACGCAAGTTATACCACATTGTATATATCTGAAGCAGCGGGTATGGTTATAGTTCTTGCAACGATTATTTTGCTGATTTTTGACGCAATAACGCTTTTTAAAAGCTGGCATAAAGGCAGATAATCTGTATTCCGGAAATGGTTAATACTACATCATATAAGTTGCCGGATATGCTGATTCAATGACGCGCCGGGCGACCTTTGCGGTCACCCGAACGTGCGCCAAATACATGTTTCCCCAGCAGATCATCCAAGCAAAAGATGAAACATCAGCGCGCAAATCTGCTACATGCCGGGCAAATCTGTTTTGCGGCTGAGATATTGCTCCGGAGGTATACCCGGGTAATGAAATTCACTGTTGTTAGGACAAATTAATTGCGCTGTGACATGCGCGCGCGTAAGAATATATTTGCCATTATCGTCTCTTTTGGGCAGTGGATCTATCAATAAAGCTTCAATATCATGCTGCGCTTCATCAAGTATCGGCTGAAATTTAGCGCGCGAGGTTCTTTCTGCTACTGCCGCCTCATCTTTTAAATTTTTCAAGGCATCCAGCGCGCTTTGCGCAGTTTCTGATAGCAATGATTTGCCGCCCTGCGCAGTTTGAATAGTATCTTCTCCCAAACCAACCGCAAGATAAGGCAAGGTTTTGCGGCGTGATTCTATCCATGCGCCGGGTTCTAAAGCAATAATGGTGTCAAACGCATCCGACGTAAAAGTATAGCTGGTTAAATTTTGCCATTGTGGCAAATAATACTCAAAAATCAGCGCCTTGGTTTGCCCATCGGTATAATTTCGCGCCAAAACAACATCAATAATATCGGCGCCAAACACTTCACTGGGGTTATCATTGCTATACACTCCGGTTTCAAATAATCCCAAAATGAGCTGGCCGGAGGTTTCCATTGCAGCAATATACTGCTTGGCGTTTGGTTGTTTAACGAGTATTTGCAAGTTTTTTATCAGAAGTATGGCGCTATCTTTTTTTGCTTCAGCAAATACCGTCTGTAAAATTTCAAAGGGGTTAACACCTTGCGCTGCGAGATTCAGCATTCCAATCAAATCAAGCTGATATACTTTGGTATAGCCAAGCAAACGGGATGTATTATTGAGTTGAAAATTGCCTTTTTTTAATGCGTCAGCTAATGTATCACCAATGTTATTGATAGGTGTGCCAAACATTCCTGTTAAAACAGCTATTTTATTATTTTCAAGCTTGTTCAAAACGTTAAAAATATTAGACATTAAAATAGCGTGCATGTCTGCATATAATAATTTCTTCTCAAAATTATTGGGTCTTTCATCGCTTGGAAGAATAATTTTAGCGACGCTTTCAATATACTGGCCCATTTCTGCTGAACCGGCTTTAATTGGTGGATAAGTCACTACAGAAAGTGGAGAAAAACGATGTTCGAGCATACGAATCACCAGATCAACATCTGTCAATGCATGAAAACAGGTCCAAATAAATGTATCATGCATTAAAATATACCAAATAATAAACGGAACAGTTACTTTTACAGACCTTTTTTGCGCTTCCGTATTCCATTCTTCAAATGTTTTCTCTGTTATTTTGGTGTTTTGCATGCCGGCAGGATTTTTTTCATAAAACGCAAGCTGTACCCGAATGCTGGCAAAACACTCAATCCGCTGATTTTCATCAATTAATTTGCGTAACGGATTATCTGGTATTTGCTCTGATGGAATAGTATTCAATGCGCTGAAAATAATATGCAATGAAGAAAATGGAATAGCGTCCGAGCTTTTTTTGCGAGCATTTTCAATAAATTGAATGGTAGCTTCTTCCCAGCTTTGGAAGATATTTTGCGGCGAAGTCATTCAGAAAGTTCCTTTCAAAAATCTGAAATTCTGTGAAATCTATACCTTAAAATCAAGACAGCCATTGTGTATTCATTTCAATAATATTATAATATAAATGATACATTCATACAAGTATCAACATATATTAAACCGCATATTTGTTTAATATGTATTTAATATAAATGAACATTGTTAAAGGGATTTGAACATGAAAACCATACAAGAGCGACGAAATAAGGTTATTCGGTACGCTATTCTTAGTGTTCTTGTCATTTTTGTTCTAATATTGCTTTTTAGTCCCGATATACGTGATAAAACACTGGAATTCCTTGCAATTGCCGAGCTGTTAAAAAATACTCCGGGAAAAGGATCTAGTGTGGCGCTTACCGTTGTTGCGCTGATTTTTTTGGCAGAAAATATGGAATTACTGCACTTTATTTGGGAAACTGGTCATAAAATACTCGGCATAGATTTAGAAGATTTGGCGCAAAAACAAAGTGAATTTATTGAGCTGCCCGATAATTATGTTCGGCGCCCGATGTTAGAAAAAGAACTTAAAAATGCTTTAAAGCCAGCGCAAAACCCTAAATTGATCGTGATTGACGGCGTAAAAAATTCCGGTAAAACCACTCTTACACATTATGTCATTCAACATTTGCAGAAACGTCTTCGTGCGCATACGATTATCGTGCGCGGTGATTTTGCCAGCATAGAGCGGCGTCCCGAAGAACCCGACCATCTTGCAAAACAACGGCTAATAGTGCGCATTTTCCGGAGGATTATTAAAGGCGCAAAAATTCCGGGTGATGTTGGAGACACGCTTCCGATGATGCAAAAAGCCGTTCAAGAATATTTTGAAGATGAAAAAGAAATATGGCTTATTGTCATCGATCAAATCGATGATCCTTCATTTCTCTTCAATGAAATCTTACCTTATATTTATGGAACAAAAAATATTGTTTTGATCAATGGCGCGTCGCTGAAGATTCCTGAATCTGCTTATATATTAAAAGATGGCGCAGAAGACTACACAAAAAAGGCGCTGTATCAGCAGATTAATATCGAAAAATTTACCGAATCACAGGCAATGCAGTTATTTAAACTGGAAATTCATCGGCAAAAAGGTCATTTACATAATGAAGATGAAAAAGAGCTTGGCGCATTATTAGATAACGCTCTGCCCGGTGATATTCAACAGCTTAGTGATATCTATGTATCCGGCGGCGGATTATCACAAATAAAATTAATTCGCAAAAATGAATCCGGAGCTTTGCAGTCGCGCGCTATCAGCAATTCACTGTTTCAGCAAATTGCTCCCAATGAACGGAGTTTTTTTGCTGCTTTGGGTATATTTGGCGGTGATATCGTTGACGCAAAAACTCTATATTTTGTTGCCGCTACATGCGATAAACCAAACTCCAAAGCGTTAGCGCAAAAAGCAATAGATCGCCGTTATATCCAATTAGTAAAACAAACTTGGCAGCAACGGCTGAAATTTTGGAATCGCAACAATAATAATCCCAATCACTATAGTATTACGAAACTTGGCCGCGCAGTAGCAAACGCTATTGAACAGAACACAAACCGTGATGAAATTTTACTTGCAGGCTCTGCAATTTTAGATTATTTCCGTTCCATCAATATAAACACAGCCGAAATCGACTTACGGCAAAATCTCCCTAATATTTTGGGTATTATGACTTGGGCGCAAAATACCAGCGCGCTGATGGATAGTGATTTGATTCATTTTTCACACACACTTGTAAATGTTTTTTATCGCGGCAAAAACTGGGAAACCGGATTATTATGGCTCTCTCGGGCAGAGAAAGCGGCGCTGCAAGATGACTTGCCGCGAAAAGGCAGCGATTTTTTAGCCGCGCACGCAAGAATATTATTAGCGCAAGGCAAAATTAAAAGCGCGCAAATATTATTGGAACAAGCTCTTCAAGCAAATCAGCGAAGTTGTGAAGTTATGCGCGAAGATCAATATTTTGGATATTTTGTGCCTGAACAATTAGCTGGTGAGGAATATTATGATAAACTGCAGCATTTCTGGTTGGAGCATCTCCGAATTATGGCATGGCGATTAACCGCAGATATTACCGGTAAACCGGAAATTTTAGTGCAGATTTTACCGGAAATTGAAAGTATCATCCAAAAACTTGAAGAACATACAAAACAAAATCAGCATTTTACCGTCCGCGCCAAAGAAATACAGATAGAATTGCTTTTAGATAAGGCTAATATATTGATGACATTGGGAGATTGGCGCAAGCAACTGCAAAACGCTGCCGAATCGAATACCTATTGGCAACGCGCGCGCGATACGATGCAACATATACGCCGACAAAAAAACATACCACAAGAGGGTATATTTTTTGCGCAAATATGGCGGGGTGAAGTAAAATATTTTCAAAGATCTGTTGCACAAAATAAGGTGTTTGTAAATCGCTGGATTGCATTACAGCGAGGCGCTCAAGCAACCATTAAAAGTTTGAAATACGCGAAAAAAGATCAATCGCTATTCGAGGAAGCATTAACATATTATGAAAATTGCAAATTGCTTCAATCTTCCATAAAGCGCGTTTCCAAACCTGATAACGACGCCGGCTCCAAAAAATTGATTATTGTGTCTCTTCGCTGGAGAAAGTTAAACGCCATACGAAAACGACTTTTAACAGCGTATGCCTCATTGGCTTTATATGGCGCTGCCGCACATCAATTATTACTATTACAAGAACTTGCCGATGTATCGCAGCAAATGTATTATATAAGTGGCGATCAGACGTATAAAACAGAATCGGCAAAATTTAAAGCTAGTAAACGGGATATTGAACAGCGTTTCCAAGATGAGCTTCCTGAACAGCCAAATACACCGGAACTGGCTGCATTGTAAGTTGTGGCAATCGAATTTTTTACATTTATTCATTTCGGAAATTCGCGTTGCCGCTGCCACCATATGCGCAGTGTTTGATACGCTAAATTTATATTATTTGTATGGATAAAAAATTATCCATACATGGGTTCTAATTGACTGGAAAAGAGTTTTTTTTGAAAAATATCGTAAAAATAAGTGGCCATTCCCTGCTAACACACCACATAATTAGATACCTGCCTAGAATTCTGGCAGGTATCGCGCTTATTTTTCTGCCGGAATATGCGCCGCCACTGCGAAATAATGGCTGGGAACCGCTCGGCGCAGTTTTGGGTATTCTATTCGTTGTTTTTTCACTGTTCGGTGATTTGCCCGTGTGGTTTGCCTGGACACAGCGCATCGGCGAGTGGCTTACACCGGGTATAGCCGCAGGCACGGTTTTGCTGCTTATTCAATGGCTGCTTCCGCTAAGCGGAAATTCCGCGGTGTATGCGTTTAGCCCGGTTGTTTGGCTTGCATATATTTCAATTGTACTTGTCAGCATTTCCTTTGAACACTCTTCATTGCCTGTCCGAATATATCACAGTATCAAACGCCAGGCTCTATCTCCGGCAGTTGTTATACCTATATTTATAGTGGTTGTTGGCCTATTAGGAAATCTTTTTGATGGAGTTACTATAATCGCCATTTCAGTAGTCATTTTTCTTGCGCTGCTTCCCGAAGCTCCGGCGCAAGAGGCGTCGTTTGCCATGTTATTTGGCGGATTAATTTCGAATATGATTACCGTAGCCGCGGAGCCAACCAATATTAAATTCCAAGATGCGCTGGGGCCGCTATTGGACGCCGCACATCCTTCATATTGGTTTGCAAATTGGCCAATCTCCGTTTTTGGAGTCATCTTTCCAGCAGTATATCTGGCAATTCGTTTTCAATCGCAGCACGTAACCTGGCTGGTTAAAGCGGCGTCGCAAAAATTCGCTGGAACCGTTATTGAAAGCGCTAAATCAGAAACACCAAATGATGAGATGTTTGCTGAACAAATGCTCCAAGAAGATGAAATAGTTTTTAACGCGCAAACTATTGAAAAACAACCGGATACTACGCCGCAGCAAAAGCAAGAAGATATTCTCCTTGCAAAAACGCTGGAGCCGGCAAAAGAAAAAACACTGCACCGGATGATGGCAATTGCGGCGCTGATATTGCTTGCCGGAGGAATCTTTTTTCACAGCGTTATAGAAGCGGCGCATATATACAGACCCGGAGGCGGAGATTATCCCCTTTGGATATTTATTGCCCCGGCGGGTATCGCTGCGCTGATTCATTTACTGTACACAAAGCAGCTGAATAGAGGATGGCTGCACATAAAAAATGAACTGCCGGTGTGGGGCCGGCTGATGGTAATCTTTTCACTTATCTGGTTTTTAAGCAATAAACTATCTGCGCCATCCAATGTTTTTGCCGGATTTTATGCGCTGCCCGAACAAGCGCGATATGGACTCCAAATTATTCTTTCACTGCTTTCATCCTTAACCGATAATGTCGCCATTGCCGGAATGCAAGGCGCAATGATTATTAATCACCCCATTGCATTATGGCAAATTCGGTTATTATTTATTTTATTAACTTGGGCCGGCGGGCTAACTTATTTTGGCTGCCTGCAAAGTTTGGCGTTAAATGCGCGATTGCATTTGCCGTCTTCCGCGTGGTTTAAGGCGGCAATTCCTTGGGCAATTATTAGTTTTATCGGCGGCATAATAGGGCTGGCCTGCATCATTATTTTGTATCCGCATTAATAAACGCTTCAGCGTCTAGCAACTCATCATCTGAACGATGACGCCGAATATTTGTTTTGCATTTGAAAAATTGTTATTGGACATGTTTTTGCTGTAAAATGCATACTATAATTTGGTAATGGAAAATTAGTTCCAATAACCAACACAATTGTATTGGATCGGTTCCAATTGGACAGCATATCTTACCAATTATCATTGCATAAAAATGGATTGCTCATACAGAAAGGTTGCTGACTTACCAATGGCAAATGAAAAAATTTTTCAGATAATGGCCCCTGTTTCAGATATGGCAAAAGCTAAAACATTTTACGCGGAAAAGCTGGGGTTTGAGGTCGCCGCAGATTTTGGCCAAGGTGATTTTCATTGGGTTACACTTGTGCTTCCCGGTGAGGGGCCGAAGTTAATTTTAACAACAGTACAAGGAGACATAAAACCGGGTTGGACGACATTTTATATTTCTACCGCAAATATTGAAGAACTTAGCCAAAATCTAAAAGCAAAAGGCGTAGTAATTGACGAGATCCGAAATGATTTGCTTGGACCAGGATCCGGAGTTAAATGGTTTACTATTTCAGATCCTGACGAAAACAAATTGATAGTTGCTCAGCTTTAAGCTGTTTTTCGTAAAGCAGACTTTTTCTGTGCGGTTTACGACAACATATGCCGGGATTCGTAAGGGGCGACTGCCCCTTGCGAATCCTGCGTTATCTAATACCTCCCAGTTTACTAGTTAAGCCCCCATAAACAAACTCGGCTTTTGCCATGCTTCCCTATTCAGGAAAGATAAAAGAATGTAGTACAATATGGGTACACCTATGCGCCAACTTATTGGTGGCGCACAGTCATTTTGTACTGCGCAGTTCCAATTCATCGAAGAAAGCCGGAAACATGAACAGCACACCATATCCACATCTTCTTTTAGAGATTCACGCTGAAACCGCGTTTATAACATTAAATAAACCTGAAACCCGCAACGCATTTAACGCCGAACTCATTCATTCGATTACCGCGCTGTTTGCCGATCTTGCGCCGCGCGATGATATCCGCGCAGTAATATTGCGCGGAGCCGGTTCAAGCTTTTGCGCCGGCGGTGACCTGGGTTGGATGAAGGCCAGCGCTGGGTGGACCTATGAAGAAAATATTGCCGACGCCACCGCTTTAGCAGATATGTATGAACAAATCAATACATTTCCGGGGGTGGTTATTTGCGCAGTCCATGGGCACGCCTTTGGCGGTGGTATTGGATTAACCGCTGTCAGCGATATTGTACTGGCCGAAACCGCAACTTTATTTTCATTCAGTGAAGTAAAGTTGGGGCTGGCTCCGGCAACGATTGCGCCATATGTCGTCGCTAAAATCGGCGAAACACATGCGCGCGCATTATTTTTAACCGGCGAACGCTTTAGCGCTGCCAAAGCAAAAGAAATTGGTTTGGTTCACTTTATTGCCGACCAAGCAGCTATGGACCATGAACTGCAAAACATTCTTGCCGCCATCCAGTCAAACGGCCCGCAAGCCATGCGCGAAACCAAACGGCTTTTGCGCGTTTTAGCCATCGCAGATCGCGCGGCGGCGCGGCAAAGCTCTATAGCAACTATTGCCTCTTTGCGAGCCAGCCCTGAAGGCCAGGAAGGATTAAAGGCATTTTTTGAGAAACGCCACGCTTCTTGGGTGGTGACAGAAAAATGACATATTTTCAGAAAATTGTAATTGCTAATCGCGGAGAAATTGCTATCCGCGTTATGCGCGCCTGTAAAGAATTGAGAATTCGCTCCGTCGCCCTCTATTCCGAGGCAGATCGCTTTGCCGAACATACTTTTGCCGCTGATGAAGCCATTTATATCGGCCCATCCGCCGCAAAAGAAAGTTATCTTTCAATCGAAGCAGTTATCCGCGCCGCGCAAACAGCGCACGCCGACGCTATTCACCCCGGCTATGGCTTCCTTTCGGAAAATCCCCTGCTGCCCGAAGCATGCGCGGCCGCAGGCATTACTTTCATCGGCCCATCCGCAGACACCATGCGCATGATGGGATCGAAAACCGCCGCGCGCGAAGCGGCCACACGCAATGCTGTTCCGGTGGCGCCCGGATATCAAGAAAAAGATCAATCTGCAGCCACATTAAAGCGCGAAGCCAAGCGCATTGGCTACCCGGTGCTCATTAAAGCGGCAGCAGGCGGCGGCGGCAAAGGTATGCGCGAAGTTTTTACCCCAGACGCATTTGAAGACGCTTTGAACGCCGCCAAGCGCGAAGCTGCTGCAGCGTTTGGCGATGATACAATTTTTCTGGAAAAACTGATTCAGCGCCCGCGGCATATTGAATTTCAAATTATGGCCGACTCGTTTGGCAATTGTATATACATCGGTGAACGTGAATGCTCTATACAGCGCAGGCACCAAAAAATTATTGAGGAAACTCCGTCACCGGCGCTAACCCCCGAACTGCGCGCGCAAATGGGCGCCGCAGCTGTGCGCGCCGCACAGAGCGCCGGCTATGTAAACGCCGGCACCGTTGAGTTTTTGTTGGACCAAGATAACCGGTTTTATTTTCTGGAAATGAATACCCGCCTGCAAGTGGAACACCCCATTACAGAACAAGTTTATGGCCTCGATTTGGTCCGATTGCAAATTGCCGTTGCCGCCGGTGAGCCGCTCTCCATTCAGCAACAAAATATTTCGCCGCGCGGCCACGCCATCGAAGCGCGCATCTATGCGGAAGATCCTCAATCATATCTCCCATCTACAGGAAAATTGCTGGCGTATCTGGAGCCACAGGGACCGGGTATACGGGTAGACAGCGGCGTAAAAACCGGTTCAGAAATATCAATGTATTATGATCCTATGGTGGCAAAATTAATTGCAACTGCGCCGGATCGCGCTGCCGCAATCCAAAAAATGACCGCCGCGCTGGAACAATACGCAATTATCGGAGTTACCACCAATGCGCCGCTGCTGCACGCCATCATGACCAACGACCGGTTCCGGCAAGGTGATACCTCTACCGCATTTTTAACAGAAACACACATTATCCCAGAGCAATATTCCGCCAATGAATATTGGCTGCATACCGCGCTGGCAGCCTGCGCAATTTTTGAATATTCAGGCGGAACTAGCGCCACAGCGGCGCGCCCGCGATCCCCCTGGCAGGCGGCGGCGCTGAAATCCGGAGCGTTTACCGCAAAATATTGCCTGAATGAAACAACCTATAGCGTAAAAATAACGCCAGATACTGCGCGCCACGCTTTTTATATAACAGTTAACAACCGCGGCGCCCTGCTGGATGAATCTGTTGAACCGCAAAGCATCGAAGGAAGATATGATGTGAACAGCAATCGATGTTACTTGCGGCAAGGCAGTGTACAGCGCATAATAACAATAGCGCGCATCGAAAATACGCTGGTGGCTGTTTGCGGTTTGCAAAAACTGGAAATCGGCAAACCACAGCCGTTGAATATTGATAGCGCCGCTAAATCGGCCGGATCTGCGCCGGATGAACAATCTGCAACAGTCAAAGCGCCGATGGCAGGCGCTGTTATTCAAGTGAAAACCCAGGTGGGTGATATTGTAGAGGCGAGGCAGCCGCTCATTATTATGAGCGCTATGAAAATGGAACACTCCATCCTTGCTCCATACCCGGCGCGGGTTGCGCGCATATATTGCAAAACCGGAGATGTGGTGGCCGGCGGCGCAAAATTAGCGGACATAGAGCCAATTACAAATTAATAGTGACCAAATTCACACTTTTTTACGCCGCAGTTTTCTTGCGGCCATATATAATATCTGTGGAGGCGCACATATGGAGCCAACCGATAACCAACAAATATTCGAAATGCTTGCCGCGTCACTGCGCGCTAATTCTGGCGATATTCATAGCTGGCTTCCTGTTTTAAGCCGCAAATTAGCCGCCGCTTTTCCTTCACGTTCGCAAATTTTTCGCGGCGGATTTTTAGGTGGCGGCCCGGTAATCGGCGTGATGATTGATTTAGATACGTGGCAGTTTTCTATTCGCGAAGAACATGGCCGAATGAACGCCGAACGCTCACAAATTGTGCGTGGCGTTGCTTTGAAAACCGAGCGGCTTTCGATAGATATGTGGATTGAGAAACTGTCTTTGCGTTTATCGGAAATGGCTGCGGAAAATGAACGTGAAGCCAACGCCATCCGCGCGCTTTTAGAATAACCCACACTTATAACTTATACAACTTCTTTGGAGGAATGTTCGTATGCCACAGAATCCCAACCAAAATCAAAACCAAAATCAAAGCGTCCAAATTCCCAAAAGCGCAATGGACCGGCTGCAAGAAATGAAAGGTGGTAAAGGCCGGCGTTTATTTACCAGCGACCTTTCGGTAAATGAATTTTTACTGGTGAAAGAAGCCGGATTCGATCCGCTTGGCTTAGTCATCGGCAGCTCAATTTATCATATTGGCTACCAATTTGCCAACGTTATGCAAAATCAAGAACTAGATGTGTTAACTCAGGCCATGTATGAATCGCGGGAACTGGCAATGACCCGTATGGAGGCCGAGGCTAACGCTTTAGGAGCCGATGGTATCGTTGGGGTTCGCATCAATACAGGGTCATATAGCTGGGGTGAAAATTTAATAGAGTTTATTGCAATGGGCACCGCAGTAAAATCACGCGATAACGGCAACTATCGAACCCCACAGGGAATGCCGTTTACCAGCGATCTTTCCGGCCAAGATTTCCGCACATTGCTTGCCGCGGGATACCGCCCGGTTGCGTTAACCATGGGCGCCTGTGTATACCATGTTGGCGCGCAATCCATGGGGCAATGGTTCCGCTCTACCATCGGGCAGAATGTTGAAATGGGCAATTATACGCAGGCAATTTACGACGCGCGTGAACTGGCAATGGAAAGAATGCAGGCCGAAGCGGAATCTGTTGGAGCCGAAGGAATTGTTGGCGCGCGCATTACCGAATCCAGCTATGGCTGGGATTCTCATGTGATTGAATATTTTGCTATCGGCACCGCGGTAATTCCTACCCGGCCGGATCACCAAATTCAATCACCGCAGATGGTGCTTACATTGAACGATCCTTCATAAGAAAATAAGTCAGGATCACCAAACTTTTCATTTGCAAAACACATAAAACCACGCAGGTCATAGTTCCATCATAGAAGATCCTGCGTGGTTTTCATTGCGCAAACTGCGGCGTATTAATTATTGAATCGTTACCTTATAAGCCAAGAGAAACACCGGTTGTGAACACATAGTTGATGTGCATAAAGATGTTCCGTTAAACTGTATCGTTACCTGACCCGGATGGCTTGCTATGAAGCGGAATATGCACGTATCTTGCGATTTATTATACCAGCCAAAAGGCGCGCTTTCATGAATGAGATTCGATGTTACATTTACTGCGCTCCACTTCATATTCGCAGAAAGATTGATCTCAAACGATTGATTGACATTTACGGTAATTGATTTGTTTGATTGATTTTGTGTTGCTGTAACCGCTGCTTTGGGAAGCGGATCTATGGGAATTGTTTGAACTGGGCAGCCATTCGCGGTGGTTTTTTGCGCAACCGTCCCGTTAGCGCCGGATTGCAAATTGGTTGTTGAAGCGCCGCACGCTGTTAGCAGCACAAAGAAAACAGCGGCAATTGCCAAAACATAGCGTTTCATCATGATTGCTCCTTATCGACTACATTTTTCCTTAATGGTTTAAGGTATATTGTAATAGACGTTAGAAGGCTTTATTTGTTCCCCAATACCGCATGATCCGGCCACATATGCAGGATTCGCAAGAGGCCGCCCCTTGCGCGGGGGTTGGGGTGGCCTCCCAAAATATTTTTTTACAAGTAAAACACCAGTGGCTGAGGCTAAACGCTATTCCGAAGCGGTCATCGCGTCGCGGGCCTGCCTTCTGGCGCGTTGCACTGTGGCCAAAGCAGCCCGAACGCTATTCATAGTTTCAGTTCCCTGTTCGCTGAATTTCTCCATGCAAAAGCGCTGGGTTATGGGGTGCATCCACAAATTTGGGTTAGCTTCCTGAATCGTTTGCGTTTGCAAAAGACCCAGCTGAATCATCGATTCAATATCACTGCGCGCATCGGCAACTGAAACTCCCGAAACAGAAGACACCACTGCGCACGCAGTTTCGATGGAAAACAGCGAATCTTCAAACACACCTAAAAGCGCAAAAATGCGCTGCGGCCGCGGAAATAATTTTGCCACGATATACGCCAGGGTTTTACTGCCTGCCAATTGAATATCACCCGGCGGATATACAGCAGAGCCAAGCTCTGCCGCCAGTTTTGCCAAAGCAACATTGCTTTGCGCGGCATATCCGGCCACCACACGCAGCGCAATCGGCAATAGTGAAACATTGGCGCAAATTGCCTTGATTGCGTCATATTCTGCTGAAGACGCCGGCCGGCCCCAATATTCCATCCACCCGCGAAACACATCCATCGCCTCATCCATTTGCAGCGCTTCTATCGGTATCTCATGTATCTCGGGAATATTCCATTCCGTTGCGCTGGTAATAACCAATGCCGGGCCAACACCATTTGCATCGCGCGCCGTAAGAACAGCCATCGCGCGCAAAATTGGAAAATCCTCCGGCGCTGAATCCAGCCAAAACACCATTTGTTTGCCGCGAACCAACTCGGCGACCGCCTGTTCACCCATGCGCAGTGTAGTGGTCATTGCTACCGCAGGGCCGCCAAGGAGATCTAACACTTCAATCAACAAACGGCGCAATCCTTTATCGCCGTGCAATTCAGTGCCAATATGCCAGGAATAGCCATCGGGAAACGTGTTTTCCAGCATATGCGCTTCAAACGCGCGGTTTATCAGCGAACTTTTACCGGCGCCTTTCGGGCCGATAATTGCCAGCGCAGTCATGCCTTTCATATGGCGCAGCTCAGCGGCAACGCGATCCAACTCAGTTTCTCTATTGATAAAAACCGGAATGGGATCGGGCAGATTAAGCAGCATTTCCGGAGCCAAAACCAGCGGAACAGCTTCGGGCTGTGTTTCCATTGTGGCTGGCTGTTCCGGCGCTTCATTCGGCGCAATTGTTTCCGTTTGGGCAGGCGCTGTTTCGACTGCCGGCGCATCTTCTCGGTGCGGTAATTGCGGGGGCGGCAGCGAAATGACGGTAATCTTGCGTTTGGGCAGCGCTTGCGTTATACCGGCAATTACAGCTAAAGAAACGATAGTCAGCGCTAAAATGGTTAACAGCGCCTGATGCGCCTGAGAGACAATAATAATAAAACCCAAACCGATGATAAGCGCTCCGGCTGTAAAAAGCGCTGCTTTTATGGGGAATTTCTGTTGCCGCATGTGTGTACACCTTTTTAAGCGTGCAAATGTAGAAAAATACCTGCTTTTATTGTCTCATAAATGAAGCGTCCTGCCAAGAGTTTCTTAGGGAAATGATATAGCGCGCAGCTCTGAAGAAAACGGCCAAATATCAGTTGGCTCAATTTCATCACGAAACTGCGCCCATTCCAGCGCTTCAATTGCTTCTTCAGCGCCGCCAATTCGATCTCGCTGTTCGCGCTGCAAACAACGCATGGTCACCTCTTCCAGCGCCGGACTGATAGTGGATACAAAACTGCGCAGCGGCAGCGGATCTGTAAACATTCGGCGCGAGGCTGCCGCCAAGGGATTTTCACCTTCAAAGGGCAGCTTTCCGGTCAGCAGCTCATAAAGTACAATACCAAAAGCATATATATCCGCCTGTTTACCACCCGGATCTCCCAAAACCTGCTCCGGAGCCAAATAATCTGGAGTGCCCAAAATTTGCCCTGTTTGTGTTAACGAAAAGAGGGATCCACCATTTAAATCACGCGCAATACCAAAATCGCCTAATTTGGCAACAACATGGGTATCGGCGTCTAGCAGCATAATATTTTGCGGTTTAATATCTCTGTGTATAATACCGGCCGAATGCGCAGAGCGTATAGCGTCTGCTACCTGCAGCGCAATGGTTAACGCCCATCCTTGGGGAACGGGACCGGTTTTACGCATAAGCTGCTTTAAAGTTGGCCCCGGAATATATTCCATGCAAAGAAAGTCGAGCTTTTCATGTTTATCAAACATCCAATTAGCCCAATCTTCCTGAATTTGTACGGCCGACTCCCCATAATCTAATGCGCGGATAATATTTGGATGATTTAAGCTGGAAACCAGCCTTGCTTCACGGTGAAATCGTGCTTTCGATACCGTTGTAAGCGGATTGCCGGGACGTAACAGTTTTACCGCAACTGCAGCGCCAATATGGCTATCTATACATCGCAGCACAATTGCTGCGCCGCCCTGACCGATTTTTTTTTCGGGAATATAGCGGTTATCTATCATTGAGGCAGCTTGTGCGCCCAATTGCTTTGCTGGCATTGTTGTAGTTCCTATTTTTATTTCCATGCTATCATATATGGTTATTCACAAAATGTCTAGTGTTTTTGTAACTACTCAGGGGATTTTGACAAGGTCTCCATAAAGCAAAAGATACAGCGCAGCACTGATAGTCAGGCAGCAAGGGCGACCGCAAGGGTCGCCCCTACCGGATTGCATCGCCTCAATGTGTACCGCGCGGTGCTTGTATTCATATAGCAATTCATGCGAAATATTGAATATTGCGCACGGCTACTCGGGTGGTGGAAGTGGGGGAAACAAGCCACATGATTCACCGTGTTGTGTTCGTTTTATGGCTACCCCGACCAATAACGCCGCTCCGGAGCAAAAGCGTCCCCCCAATACATTTTTATATAATCGGAAGCATCCGGAGCACATTATTTACCGCGCAGGTTTCTGCCCAAACGCAACATAATAGGGATAATATTCACCATGCATTTCCTCTAACACTTGATGATATTCCTGCAGCGCCGCCGAATATTCTTCTTCGCTGACAATACCGTTTTTTGCATAAAAAGGTTTCATCGCGGTCACTAATGCCTCAAGATTTGCCGCCATCAATCCGCCGTCTTCTCCAACCGCGTAGCCTGTTGGAATATCAACTTTATAAAAATGAATATTGCTGAGTCCATTGCGCGCCATTCGTTCCGCTAAATGCTCGCCGGCAAGCAGATCTATTCCGCGTGACAAAAGAACTTGTTTGCCCCATGCGCTTAATTTCTGAGCGATCGGATGATTAATAGGTAGCACGATACCATTCACATCTACTAACTCTATCCAACCACCCGGTGTGGTCATTTCCACCAGCGAATGAACTGCAGCATCCCATTGTTGTTCCGGCAATCCGGCCATCATCAGCCGCATGTGAATAAAATCAAATAAATTATGCCATTGGTTCAATACGCCTTCGGTGATATCACCTTTCATCACGGTGTAGTTTTCCGGCTTTACCCCTTCGGCGCCAAGAATAGCTGTGTTATTGGTCTCCGGTGGATGAATATCAACACCATATACATTTGCGTTGGGGAAATGCCGCGCCATTTCAGCGCCCCAGCGGCCCGTTCCGCAAGCAACATCTAAAATTGTGCGCGGATTGGTGACAGGCGCCAAAAAATTGCCGTGCAGATATTTGCGCAGCATAAAATGCTGCATATCCAGCCGCTGATCTTCTCTCCAATCTTTGGGCAGAGCATAGGCAGCGTCGGATAGATAAACACGATTACTTAAAGTGAAAACCTCGGGTGTGAACGTTTGTGGACTTGCAACATTTTCTTGTTTGCGCGATGTTTTGGAAAACCAGCGCAGTATGTTCATGAAATGCCTCCTTATTGTGTCAATAACACGCTAGAAAAAGCATACATGCAAATAGCACATTTGGCAAGCCAGCAAAACAGCGCCTAACAATTAACCGATGGATTATCAAACCGCTGCAGATTAAATGTATAGTAATTATTCAGCAATTTTGCGCCATACCGGCCATTTATTGCATAGTGGTCTGCGTCCCATGGCGAAGCGCCCAAAGCCAGCATTTGCGCCACCGGCCCAGCCGGATATGCCGCCGAAACACCGGTATAGTAGCCCATTCTTGAAAATGTTACATAGTAAAACACACCTTGTGAAGGCGTATAGGCATAAGCAAACGCCGTGGGAGATCCGGCAACCGGCAGACCCGCAATCCAGGGATACCCGCTTAACGCCGATGTATTGCCAAAGTTATAACCCGTATATGTCGGCATCGTCCAGCCATCTTCTATACCCCATTGCGATAAAATCACCGACACATACCATGGATAGCGCATGCCAGATTGTATTTGTTCTTTCTGCGCCATACGCGCATACGGCAGCGCCACACAAATAAAATTCCACACACCTGAAACAACCGGATGCGGCGCATAATATGGCTGCACCGATTTAATTGGCGCCGGCGCAGATGTGGCTGTTGGGGTAGGTGGCGTAAACTGCGCCACACCGGCCATCCAATGAGAAAGCGGATCTGCCCGGACAACGGTTAATGGTGTGAGTGTTATCGCCAATACAATCAGCACACCAATTAAACCGGTTATTACAAAACCATGCACGCGCGCCTTTGCTTTCGGAGTAAGTTGCGGCGTAATAATAGTATGGGTGACTGGTTTTTTCGCGCCGCGGATAATAACGGGAAGTATGTCTGTCGCCTCTTTGGTGATTTGAGCGGGCAAATTCAATGTAATTTCTGCCGGCATTGCAGGCAAGCGCCTAACTGGCGGAAACTGTAATCCACTTTGCGGAAATAATGGTTCCGTTTCCGCAGAAACTTGGCTTGGCGTAATTCCGGGTGAAGATTCAGACGGCTTAACCTTCGCCGGAATAATAACAGGCCGAACAGTGGCAGATTTTATTGTATCTGCCGCGCCGGCCTTTTCGGCAGTTGGGCGTGTTGAATTTATCCGGCTGATTTTTGCAGTTCCGCCAAATGAAGCCGATTTTGCGGCCGAGGCGTCTGTATCACCGCCGGAATTATTTCGCGGCGTTTGCGAATACAACCCCAGCGAAGCTGAATCTTCCGGTGTATTTTGTGATGATTGCAAATGTTTGGGAATATTTTTATTTTTTTGTGAAGACATCGTTAAGGATCGTTCCTTGAAAAAAAGTAGATATCCATTTATAGCATATACGTAAGTGTTTGTCACTCAACCAGACATTATGGTTATACAACCCAATTAAACTTGTGTATCTGCGCAAAAGTTGTGCCATGCCGAATATCTTAGCAACGCTGTTCAGCGCATATAATAATTCCTTTTTGTAAAAATTCGGTAAAGCCGCCGTCTGTATCGGTGAGGTTGCGGCGGCTTGAATCATAGGCAAAGCGCCAAAATAACCATGGCGGAATGCAATGTTTCCGTAGCGCTACGCCGCGCCGAACAAAAGCGCCGCCGCAAACACCAGCGCGCCGCCACCAACCACCTGCGCTATAGAAATCATCCAGCTCGAACCAAAATAACGGTGCCGAATCGCCGCAATAACAACAAGTTCAACCGCAACAACCGCATAAGCGACAGGTAAAGCTATATTCAGGTTAGCAATCAAAAATGGCAAGGTATGCAAAGAACCGCCGAAAAAAGTCATAATTCCGGTTATCGAACCGCGCAAAGCCGGATTCCCTCTGCCGGTAAGCACACCGTCATCTGATAACGCCTCGGAAAACGCCATGCTGATTCCGGCTCCGGTTGCGGAAGCCATACCTACTAAAAAAGCTGTAAACGGCCGATGTGTTACAAAAGCGGTTGCAAAAATAGGCGCCAAAGTAGAAACAGAGCCATCCATCAAGCCAGCTAAACCGGGCTGCACAATCTGTAAAACAAAGTTTTTATCGTGCCCAATACTTGTTTGTTGCCGAAGTTGAGCTACTGCGCCATTTTTGGAAAATACGGGAAATCCAAACATGGACAATATTCGGCTGATAACGTCATTCTTTTTCATAGCTTGCTATACTCCTATGGAATCTCAGAACTGAGTGAACTATTTATTCACTTGATTAAACGCGCTGCGGCATACTGGGCAATATCCATAATATTGCTCGGAATGAGAAATAATTTTGAACCCATCCATTTCTTCCGGGGCTGAAAGCAGCGCCGGTTTGGACTGCGAATCTACGACCTTGTGGCACGCAAGACATACCAATTCAACATGCGGCTCAACAAATGGATCGTAATGAATGCTTCCGTCGCCGTTATCGATTCGGCGAATTTCACCCCATGACGCCAGTTCATTTAGGGTGTTATACAGCGTTGTTAAAGAAAGTGTGGGAGACACCTGCTTTAATTTTTGGTATAGCTCTTCTGCGGTGGGATGCGTTCGGTTATTGTACAGCGCCTGCCATATCAGCAATCGCTGCGCAGTTACTTTTCCGCCATTGCTTCGCACTTGTGCTGTTAATTCTTCTATCGTGCGCATACTATCCCCTCCTGCTTATTTATAATGATTACTTATTTACAATCATTACTTACTTATAATCATTATAAAATAAAAATCATTACAATTACAAGATCTGAACCGATAATATCCTAAAACTCATTAAAGACCTGAACCTAACAAAGGAATAAGATGAATCCCGGTCCGATCAGGGCGTATTCTACTTTATGCGCTGCCTATACTCAGGTCTATAGTCCTTTATATTCTCCAAAATTAGCCGTAAACTATTTGGATATACAAATTTTTCCGCAATAAACCGATAATATAAAATGCAAAGCTTGAACGCTTGGTGATCGCCCGGATAGTAGGCACAGCCCATATTTTCTCAAAACAACTTCAATGAGGAATTTTGCATATGTGGACTCAAATAGCTTATTATGCTAATTATTTTGTTACCGAATATCATTCAATGCTGCAAGTATTACTCATCGTCATTTTGTGTATTATCGGCATTCGCTTTATGCATACTGTTATACAAAATATGTTTGCAGAACGAGAAAGTTCTTGGCAAGTAAATCATTGGTGGGAAAAAGGGAAAGAAAAAGAGCATCAGAAAGTGGAACGCACGATCACCGAAGTAAAAACTACGGAAACAGCCAAAAGTGGATAACACAACACCAATGATGTACAATAAAGATAATAAAATTGACGTTTCTCGCGGAAGAGAGGGTTTTCGTTCGTTGTCTAAGAATGTTGCGTTTTGCTGGGTACTGCACCAGCATCAACCGGTTGGTAATTTTCCGTGGGTGTTTGAGCAGGTTTATAACGCATGCTATCGCCCTCTCATCGATGCGCTGCAGCGCCATCCGCGAATCCGTGTTACAATGCACTATAGCGGCCCCCTGCTCGATTGGCTTATTACGGAACACCCCGAATATATCAGCGATTTAGCTGCATTAGCCCGCAGTGGTCAGGTAGAAATGATGACCGGCGGTTATTATGAACCTATTTTGCCAATTATTCCGGAACAAGATCAAATCGGCCAAATTCAAAAAATGACTTCGGCCATTCGGCGTTATTTTGGGGTTGCGCCAAAAGGTCTGTGGCTGGCAGAACGTGTTTGGGAGCCGTCGCTGCCAGTGTCACTGGCGCGCGCAGGAGTTCAATATACCATTTTAGATGACACCCATTTTTTACTTGCCGGAATTGATCCGCAGCAGTTAACCGGCTATTATCTCACGGAAGATCTAGGCTATTCCGTTGCCGTAGCCCCTAACCCTAAATTTATTCGGGAATTGATTCCTTGGCGTTCTGTGGATGAAATAGAAGAATATTTCCTGAAAGAAGCCGCTGTTCCGCGCGAAGCTCCTTTACTAGTTACTTTAGCCGATGACGGCGAAAAATTCGGTTCTTGGCCGGGCACATATGAATATATTTGGCAAAATGGCTACATGGATCGTTTCCTTTCAATGTTGGAACGCCATTTGGATGTTATTGAAGTGGTTCCCATGGCTGATTATATTGAAAAATATCAATCGATCGGCCGCGTGTATATACCCACAGCCACATACTCCGAAATGATGGAATGGGCATTGCCAACGGAACGCCAGCTAGCGTTTATACAGGCAAAATCTGCGCTTGAAGCCAATGCTAATGATCTTGCGCTGAGTTTTATGCGCGGCGCTGGATGGCGGAACTTTGCCGCTAAATATCCCGAGGCAAATAATTTTCATAAAAAAATGCTGCGTGTGCACAATAAAATTAAAAATTCCGCCGCTTTACTTGGCCCGGTTAAATATCAGGAAGCGCTAGACCTCGTTTGGAAAGCGCAATGCAACTGCGGATATTGGCATGGTGTTTTCGGTGGCTTGTATCTTTCTGATATTCGTTCCGCCATCTATCAGAATTTAGTGCACGCAGAAAGTATCGCCGATAATATTCTGCCGCCAAATGAACAAGCTGTTACTCTGATTGATTTTGACTGCGATGGCAATAAGGAAATGCTGATAGAATGCCAGCCATTTAACTATTATTTTGCGCCAAACGATGGCGGCACATTATTTGAATGGGATTGGAAAGAAACACCTTTTAACGTCATTGATACGCTGGCGCGCAGACCCGAGGCGTATCACAGCAAACTGCGCAGCGGCAACATTAAGGTTATTTCGCCAAACGCATTGCGCGATGAACATGAAACTCACTCCGAGCCGGAAGCTGAACAGCAGACAGAAGAACATGTTGAGTCTATCCATGAATTGGTGATCGCAAAAGAATATGGCTTAGAAAATCTGCTGATATATGATCAAACCCGTAAATCAACATTTCGTGACCACTTTTATCCCAAAAACACTTCCTTTGCCGATATCTATACAGGAACCGCGCAAGAATTAGGTGATTTTGCGGCGGGCGTGTACCGGAGCCAAATCGAAGGGCTTGGCTCCGGCGCATTTCACCTCGATTTGTGGCGCGATAGTTTTGTAGAAACCGATTCAGGCCCGGCGCCGATGCGCGTGCGTAAAATTATGATTATCCCGGCAGATCTTTCGGAAATTAAAGTTACCTACACATTAATTAATACCGGAGCCAAATCGGTTGCAGCGCGCTTTGGCGTTGAAACAAACTGGGGACTTCTTGGCGGCGGCGGCAATCCGATGGCCTATTACTTATTGAATGGCGCTAAACCGGAGGCAAATTTTGCATTGGATAGCAAGGGAACAGAGTTTGGTTTAAATGAAATTGCCTTACTCAATGAATTTGTTAATATTAAGGTCGCTTTAAGCTGCGACGCCCCTGCGGATGTGTGGCGCTTTCCCATAGAAACCGTTTCCAATTCCGAATCGGGCTTTGAACGCACCTATCAATGTTCCAGTGTCATATTTAATTGGCCAATCGATTTACAGCCATCTGACCGCTGGAGCGTAACACTTAAAGCCGAAATTACAAATGTCCACAGTAATTAACATTTATTCCTGCGGTAAATTTATGGTCTTTAACAATTAAAGAGGGATAAGAATACCAGCAAACCGGGGATTCGTAAGGGGCAGATGCCCCTTGCGCGGGGCTTGGGGTATCCCCAAAATCTCGTTTATTTTATTTTCCGATGGGAAATATTGATGGCCGAGCAGCTACAACCGCCGGGGATTCGTAAGGGGCAGATGCCCCTTGCGTGGGGCTTGGGGTATCCCCAAAATCTCGTTTATTTTATTTTCCGATGGGAAATATTGATGGCCGAGCAGCTACAACCGCCGGGGATTCGTAAGGGGCATCTGCCCCTTGCGCGGGGCTTGGGGTGTCCCCAAAATCTCGTTTATTTTATTTTCCGATGGGAAATATTGATGGCCGAGCAGCTACAACCGCCGGGGATTCGTAAGGGGTAGATGCCCCTTGCGCGGGGCTTGGGGTATCCCCAAAATCTCGTTTATTTTATTTTCCGATGGGAAATATTGATGGCCGAGCAACTACAACCGCCGGGGATTCGTAAGGGGCAGATGCCCCTTGCGCGGGGCTTGGGGTGTCCCCAAAATCTCGTTTATTTTATTTTCCGATGGGAAATATTGATGGCCGAGCAACTACAACCGCCGGGGATTCGTAAGGGGCAGATGCCTCTTGCGCGGGGCTTGGGGTGTCCCCAAAATCTCGTTTATTTTATTTTCCGATGGGAAATATTGATGGCCGAGTGGCAAGGGCGACCGCAAGGGTCGCCCCTACCGGATTGCATTGCCTCAATGTGTACCGTGCAGTGTATGATTTCAAACAAACGATAAGGGGCGGCGCTTGTGCTTCGGTGCGGTGTAGGTGGTTGGGCGGCCACAAAACGAACACCACACGATGAATCGTGTGGCTTGTTTCCCCACCTCCACCCATGTGTACCGTGCAGTGTTTGTTCAACAACATGCGCTATAGGTCACTGAATGTACTCCGCTCTGTTGGTCTTCATCCTGATTAAAATAGTAAAGTTCATCATTTTGCCGCAACCGTTTCATATTTAATACACCCACAATTGCTCAGCCCCGCAATCAATTTCCTAATACAAATGTAACCCTTTGTCTGTTTCCGGTCATTCTATATGTCTTATAACATGGTCAACACAATATATCTCAATCTGCTTTTGCCCAAAACATGCTTTGGCAAAGCATTCCCAATGTTTTTTCGCGGCAACTGCGCTATACGCAGGATTTTATAACAGTATTTCAGGATTAACATATGAAACCCCAACGGATAAAGTCATTATTTTTTTACCCTATCACCGGACTGACGCTTTTTCTGTTTCTTACAACGGCGTTTTCCAGCTGCGCTTCCACTTCTGTGGCGCAAACCATCATAAAAACACCCACGCTACGCCCTACATTTACCGCAACAGCAACAGCAGCGCCGGCGCAGTTAACCTTAGAGCAATCTATCCGCGCATATATCAGCTCCATGCCGTTAAACGACAAAATCGGTCAACTACTTGTTCTTCAGTTCATCACCGACGGCTATTATGGCGACTCGGTGACGATGATGCAAAATTATCAGCCCGGCGGCCTAATTTTATATCATTTTGAAATTCCCAATCAATCTTCAATAACTTCTATGACATCCGCCGCACAGAAAGACGCGCATATTCCCATGCTGATAATGGCAGATCAAGAAGGCGGATTTATCGATCAGTTATATCCTATTTTTGGGCATACCAGCACCGCAACCCTCATTGGATTAACGCACAACCCACAATACGCCTATCAGCAGGGAGCAATGGAGGCAGAGCATTTAAAAGAAGTGGGATTTAACACGAATTTAGCGCCGGATGTAGATGTGGAAACAGTGCACGGCCCGGATCAGGCAACCAGAACATTTGGCTACAATGCGCCGGATGTGGTTACGATGGCCGGCGCTTTTTTGGATGGCCTTCAGCAAAACGGCGTTATTGGCACATTAAAACACTTCCCCGGATTAGGCGCTTCCAATGTAGACGCGCATTTGGGGTTGCCGGTAATCAATGAAACAAAAAGTCAAATTGAAAGCATAGATTTGCAGCCCTATCGCGATTTGCTGAACAGCTACGATCCTCCCGGCATGATTATGACTACCGATTTGCTGATGCCGGCCATCGACCCCAACTTGCCGGCCGAAATATCGCCGGCCATCATCACCGGGCTGCTGCGCGATCAACTGCATTATAACGGTGTAATTATCACCGACGCGCTGTACATGCGCGGAGTGTTGGAAAAGACGCAAGATATGTATCAGGCCGGAGTGCTTGCCCTAAAAGCCGGCTGTGATATGCTGCTGGGGCCATCTACCAGTTATACTGCATTGATGATGGTGAACGCCATAAAAGACGCCATTCACTCCGGTGTATTAACTATGGCAAATATCGATCAATCCGTATATCGCGTGCTTATGCTAAAAGCGCAGAAATTGGGATGGCGGCCGCCGAAAACATCTCAGCCCGCTTCAACGCCATCACCAACCGCGCCGTATTTTTCATTTGGGCCAATGGATGTATGGCAAAACGCCATTTAGCCATTATTCAGCTTTGCATGCAGCAAATGGCTCTGGAAACCTGAGCCTGACAAACGGTAAGAGGAATCGGGTGATACCCCCGGCGTCCTCTTACTTTATGCATTACATATGCTTAGGGCTATAGCATAGCCTCACTGCTTACCTGATAGTTGCCATTTATATTAAAATCAGTTCAATTCAATGATCAATTGTAAAATAGCCTTCAGTTTTTATACCTTTACTCCGATATAATACTCATACGCAACGTATACTTTGTCTGCGCAAATTTGTTTAATAGAGGTGCTGGTGTGGATCTGGATGCTATTCTGGCGGAAGTATTGGCGCCATTAGGAGTAGTGTTGGGTGAAGAAGAGCGCTTGGAAACAACTATGACTGATTCGACAGATTCAGAGGGTGAATCAACATGCTCAATGTTTCAGACCTCACGTGAACACTACGGTGTTTTTTATCGATTAGATTTAGTCGGCGGCTTCCCAGAGCTGCGAATATTCGTTCCGGCGGAGGTTCCTCCGGTGCGCATGGCCGCATTCCGTGTAAAACCTGCCCCTGCTTCAGATATGCTGCAATGGTTCCGGCAATTGGATGATGTAGCCATGGTCGGAGACACTAACGCAGCAAACAATCACGTGCTTTTTGCGTGCGGGGAAATATTGAAAAATTTATTTTGGGCCGGCAACGCCGACGCAATGCATTTTCCGCCGGGCATTTTGGTGTCTCGATTATTTTAACGCGCCAAGCACGGTTCGTTCCTATCTCCTAAGTCAGAGCGCCGCTTCAGGGCTGAAAAAGCGCTCCGGCTTTTTTGCGTTATGCAAACGAAATCATAGCCAGCGCATCCAGCAGTGATCGCGTCGTAATAGTTACCGGTGGAAATTGCAGTTTTGCCGTATGTTCACAGGGAACACAAACTACCGAAGATCCCGCAGCCATACCCGCAACTGCGCCATGCGGCGCATCTTCAAACACAAGGCACTGTTCCGGCGCAACGCCAAGCAGTTTTGCCGCCATAAAAAAAATATCCGGCGCGGGTTTCCCATGTTCTACTTGGTCTCCCGTTACCCGCAGTGGGAAAAAGGCGCTTAACCCGGTTAAAGATAAACACAACTCTGCGTGGCTTTGCGCCCCCGATGTAGCAAGCGCCAGCGGAACAGAATGAGCAGAAAGCGCCTGAACCAATTCAATTGCTCCGGGCATCGGCTTCAAAGATTGGCGTAGCAGTTCTTCCATAACAATTCTGCGTTCGCTGACCAAGTCTTCCGGAGTTTGCGGAATGCCATATTGCGCAACAAACAGCCGCGCATCATCAATAATCCGCATGCCAAATAAAGCGTCGATATCTTCTTGCCGCAAAGGGATATGGTAGCGCGCCAAAATAATTCGCCAAGCTTCGGTGGCAAGGCCTTCGCTGTCTACAAGCAAACCATCCATATCAAAAATTGCGGCGTCCATCTGCAAAGGGTGTGTTGCGTTTGGAATTTGAAGATAAAAACTCATAAAAATACAATCACTTTTCGCTATCTTCAATCATATCGATAGCCAAAGAACACGCCAAAACAAACGCGGCGTCCGCATCATTCTGCACATCTACGCCGTAGGTTTCATGGAAAGAAAACCATTGCTTGGAAATTTGAGCAATGGTTGCGCCGGAGCGGGTAAATACAAATTCGTGTTCCGTAAAATTACCGGAAATTTCCACATTCTGTTCCCCAGGAATGGTAACAGTGAAGCGATCTCCAAAAAATGTAAATAGTTGCTTATGCAATTCAATAATTGGGCGGCCAGTCAATTCAACTTCATACGTCGCGCCAATTGCCAGCAATTTGCGATAAATAACCGCAACTTTGTTACCGGACACATCTTGCATTTCCAAACGGTTATGAATGCTGAAGAACGCGCCGTTTACTTGAAACTGCGGATTGCCCGCTTCGTCGCTGATAACAGAGTCTTCTGTGATGTGAAATATTTTTTCCTTAACAATATAACGCATATCAACCTGCTTTCATATGCGCAGCCGAAAATGCATCTTTCAGCTGCATATAGTGCGCGGCAAACACCACCGCCGCTTTTAATACTTTAGAATACACGCCAATCTCCGAACGCGCCTTGCGATGCGCAGGAGATCAAGCACAAACGATCATTCCCGTATGCGACGCGCCGGCAACGGGCGAATCAGCGGATTGACCTGCGGAGCCTCGCTCTCTTTGCGCGGCACACGCTGCGGAACCAGATAATCCGGTGAACGCGCCAGATCATCCATATGCAAGCTAATGCCGGGGCCAACTCTATTAAAGAATGATAATTCAAAGTTGGGTGTTTCTCCCAATGCGCCATGCGGGCATACCTCTACACAATCGCCGCAGAAAATACACCGATCAAGCGCAAAATCCCACGTCACCAGTTCGCGCTCCGCCATCATCAACGATCCGGTGGGGCATACCTGAACACAGGCGCCGCAAGAAACACAATCGGTATCACTCAGCGAAACATTAAACGGTGTGCTCACAATAGTGTCGAATCCTTTGCCAAACATACCATAGCAGTTGGGGCCGATAACATCATGGCACACGCGAACGCATTGCGTGCAGTTAATGCATTTATTGGGATCCCGCAAAATAAAGGTATGAGAAATATCGATTTCATAATCATGGAAATCGTTCGGTTCCCCGTCATGGAAGCGATTATTATCCAACCCATATTCTATGCTGTACATTTGCAAATCGCACTGACCGGCGGCCGGGCACGCGCATTGCAAGCATCGCGCCGATTCGCGTTTTGCCTGGTCTGCAGTATAGCCTAACTCAATTAATTTAAAATTCCGTTTGCGATCATCATAGGGCAGCATGGGCATTTTAACTTTCGGCTCAACAGGTTTATACGGCACAATGGAAAACAAATCCGGTTTTCGTTCCGAGGCCTCAATACGTTTTGCCACATCTTTCATATCTTCGCCTTTTAGAAAAGCGTCGATAGAGCGCGCGCTCAGCTTGCCTTGGGCTACGCATTGAATAACGGTTTGAGCGCCCATTTGGCAGTCTCCGCCGGAGAAAACACCTTCACGATCAGTCATAAAGTTCCAGGGGTCGGTAAGCACGGTTTTCCATTTCGATGTTTTAACGCCCTTCACATAGTCCGGGAAATACGAAACATCCGGTGATTGACCGAACGCTGGAATAATCGTATCACAACCTACAGTAAACTCAGTGCCTTTTTGCGGAACCGGTCTTCGGCGGCCGGAAGCGTCTGGCTCACCAAGCGCCATTCTAATCAGCTCTAAACCGGAAAGTTTATCATTTTTCGTAACCAATTTTGTCGGTGCAGTCAAAAGCAGTAATTCTGTGCCTTCGGCCTCACCATCTTCAACTTCTTCCGGTGTGGCAGACATTTCTTTGCGGCCGCGGCGATAAGCGGTATGGGTTTGAGCGCCAAGCCGCAGCGAAGTTCGCGTACAGTCGAACGTAGTAAAACCGCCGCCAAGCACCATTACTTCGGTGTCGGGGTCTACCGGAACCGGCAAACCGCGAGTTTTATCCATCAGATAAGAAATCGCGTTGATTAAGCCTTGGGTATCTTCGGGGGAAGCTTCGGATCCGTCTACGAATGTAATGGGGTTGGAAGTCCAAGCGCCGATTCCCAGAAAAACCGCGTTAAACCCGGCGGCAAAAAGATCATCTACCGTAAAATCTTTGCCCAATTTTACGTTATACTGCACTTCTACGCCAAGTTTCCAAACACCTTCAATTTCTTTATCAAGAATATCTTTTTCAAGGCGATATTCGGGAATGCCATAGCGGGTCATGCCGCCGGATTGCGCCATCATATCAAAAACTTTAACGGCGTGGCCCTTCAGCGCTAAATAATAAGCGGCAGATAACCCTGCCGGACCGGCGCCGATAACAGCAATTTTTTTGCCGGTAGGCGCTTCTTGCGGCCATGGTGTGGGCGGGTCATCCAAAGATCGTTCGGCGGCGTAGCCATGCATGCGGCAAATAGCAATTTCTTCATCCACCAAAGCGCGCCGGCATTTTTCCTGACACGGAGCCGGGCAAACTTTCCCCAGCATATACGGGAAGGGCAGCACTTCTTTAATCAGGCGTGTGGCTTCGCGATCTTCCCCTTTTGCAATAAGCTCTAAATATCCGGGAATATCAATATGGGTAGGGCACCCAACTTGGCACGGCGGCTGACAATAGGCGTTATGATCGGAAAGGATCATCTCCAAATTTGTGCGGCGGATGTGAGTGAGTTCTTCAGATTTAGTTTGAACCGAAATTCCCGGGGCAGCGGGTGTATTGCAAGATGGAATGGGCTGATCGACACCGTCGACGTGAACCAAACACATGCGGCACGCCGATGTAGGATTCAATTTTTCATCATTGCATAAATTCGGGATATCAATAATCCCATGTGAAATAGCTGCGCTGAGAATGGTTTGGCCATCATGCGCTTTAACGGTTTGCCCGTCGATAGTAAAGGAAAAAGATGGCTGCCCATGCTCATCTCTTTCATGTATTGTATCGGCTGAATTGGTATTCTTCAGCGTATCAGTTGTAATTGCCATGTATCAGCTCCTGCGAAAATGGTAGCGCGCCGGCGCTTAGCAAATAAAAGCGCCGGTATACATAAGATATACGCAGCGATTTATAAAACGCCTTTTGTCGCATACCGGTGTGAACGTTGCGGCGCGCAAGTATGAAACGGGCATTCGCCTTTCATATGCTGAGAAAAATCTTCAGGGAAAGCAGTTTGCGCGGTTTGCGCTGCGCGTGATGCGTTCCAGCCAAAGCCACAGAGCGAGCCTCTGGGAATATACGTTAACAAATCAGTTAATGTTGCCATATCTTCATCTTTTGCAACATTGCTTGTCATCGTTGCCAGCACAGTTGCGGCGCGTTTTACGCCTACTCGGCAGGGAACACATTTTCCGCATGTTTCTTTGGATAAATATTCCATGCGTTTCCGCGCCCACTCTACCATACAAGTTTGCGCCGGAATCACTTCTATCACACCAGAGCCAACAATGCAGTTTACTGCGGCCAGCGTTTCATAGTCATAGGGAGTATTCCACGCTTGGGGACCCAGCACGCCGCCTTCGGGGCCGCCAACGACAACCGCGCGAACAGTATTGGGGTTCAGCGCCATATTGCTTTTTTCAAAAATCTGCGCAATGGTAGAGCCAAACGCAGCTTCAACAATAACCGGCTTTCCATCCAACCCATATAAAGTCAGCAATTTATAGTTATACGTCGCGGTGTTTCCGCCGGATTTTTTATCATCACTTGTGGCAGCCGGATTGATAATGCGAGTTACCGTATACAAAGTTTCGATATTATCAATAACCGTTGGGTATTCATACAAACCAATCTGGGCAGGGTATGGAGGCCGCTGCACAGCCATAGCGCGGCGGCCGCGCAAAATTTCCAGCATAACCGATTCTTCGCCGCCCATAAAGCCGGCGTCGGCTCCGGCAAAATTTATGGTGATAGTATTTAAATATCCGGAAGATTGCGCATCATTATATGCTTTCAGCATGGAGTCATAGCCGCTGTGATTTGCAGCTTTAAAATAAAAATATACCTCTTTTGCGCCAACTGCCCGCGCCGTAAGCGCTATACCTTCCAGCACAGCAAACGGTTCGCGAACCATCAGGTTTGCGGCGGCCAACGCTTGCGGATCTGCGTCGTAGGCATTGCAAACTAAATAGGTTGGGCCATCGCGCTGTACGGCTGCAAGCATAGCCGTATCCCATTTCTCGGCGGTATATTTACCGGAGCCGCCGCGGCCGCGCAATTTTGCGGCGCGAACCTTATCACGAATCGACGCAGCCGTTTCGTTAGCCAGCGATCGGAAACCGCCTTTATTTACATACTCTTGAATATTGCGCGACAAAACGACAGAATTTGAAGTTCCTTCAGGCATTGGGCGCTCTCCTATGGTTAATATTGCCAAATTTGCCGCGAGTCGCCGCGGAAGGGCCGCGCGCCGGCTGATCTTCTCGCAATACGCCGGAAACGGATTTGGCGGGCGCATAATTTGGCAGGGCGGTTGCCACACCATACAGATCGCTGAGGTCTATACCCAGTGTTTCAACCATGCGGCGCGCAACCTTCAGCGGAAGTGCGCCATATGCAGCCATCACTTGGCTTACCAGCGCGGTCAGGTTATATGGCTCCAGCGAAGATTGCGCAATAATTGCGTCAACCTTATCCAACTCGGTCGGCTCTTCTAAATGTATTTTTGTGGGAGCCTGCGCAACCGGCGACATAACACGATGCGGATAGTCTACAGCGTATTCCGCATAGCGGGGAGTATAGAAACCGGCGCGCGCTTTTTCGGAAAAATAAGGCCGTTTGCGGACCCGATGTGTTGATTGATAATGAATAGTAATTGCTCGCGGCGGGCAAACTTTTTCGCACAGCAGGCAAGCTTCACATTTTAAATGAAACGGGGTATCTTGCCCATCCTCTTGAATCAGTTGAATCAATCCGCGGCTGCGTTCGGGAAGCTCCCGTTTTTCATAAGGATAAAGCCGGGTGACTTTATGCTTGCCCAAATGGCTGAGGGTTAACCCCATGCCTTGAAAAACGCCTTTCATAAATTTATGCTTCTCCTTTAATTTTCAGGCCTTGTTTTTCAATTTTTTCGCGCAGCTTTAAAATGCCTTCTACCAGCGCTTCCGGCCGGGGAGGGCAACCGGGCACGTACACATCTACCGGCACAATAGTATCTACGCCCTGAACTGTATAATAGCTATCGTAAAACTCTCCGCCAGAATTGGCGCACTGCCCCATGGAAAGCACCCATTTGGGTTCCGGCATTTGCTCAAACAGCCGTTTTAAACGCGGCGCCATTTTTACGGAAACCGTACCGGCAACAATCATTAAATCGGCTTGCCGCGGACTGGAACGAAACACTTCGGATCCCCAGCGGCTTAAATCATAATGCGCCTGCGCGGCGGCCATCATTTCAATGGCGCAGCAGGCAAGACCGTAGCCCAGCGGCCAAATAGAGCGGCTGCGGGCATAGTTTTGCGCCCAAGTAATCATATCGGCAAGGCTCGTCATCACTACATTCGCTTCTTGATTCCCTGCGATATAATCTTTCGGTGTTTGCGGATATTCGAACGGGCCTTTTTTTTGCGCGCTCATAATATATATCTCCCAATATTTTAAGTATGGAATATGGGTATTCTGTTAGAAATTATACCACGATTTCAATCAAGCGGCATGCAAGGTGAAACTGCCGGCCGTTTTACATGTGGTACAATGAGTTACATAAAGCCCGTAAAGCCGCTGTGGCTTTAGCCCATGCGGATGCAAGGGCGTGCGTTGGCTAGAGCCAGAGGTTGTTTTCTGGCTGAAACTGTGTTACCCTTAGGATGAAGTCTGGCGAAAAGAGGCGCAAGCCGAAGCCATATCCTCCTACCGGACGATGCAACTTCATGAAGCATTCTCCTTGCGGTACCGTAGGGCATACGGAAACAGGCCAGTCTTGCACTGGCGTAACGCTTGGGGACAGAGGGGCCGCTGGCAGCAGGGCGTGAGTCCTGATGGTAAGCCCGCTGGCTGAACCAAGAATCTGCTTTGGCTTTAGCCTATGCAGAGTGTCAAATATGCTTATCTATCGGCTGAACCTGCAACACACACAGATTGCCGGATGGCCGATTCTGCTGCAGTGATATATTTTGTGTGTTCGGCGCCGCACTGCCTTTTCCGTATCTTTTGCCAAAAGGGCCGTTAAACGCAGACGCAAATGAACAACGACGTTCTTGAATGTAAGGCGGATCAAATCTATGAAATATTTCGACTCTATTTTAGGAACTTTGGGTGAAACTCCCTTAGTGCAACTTTCCCGTGTCGGACAAGAAGTGCCCGGCTTGCTTCTGGCAAAAATGGAACAGTTTAACCCGGCGGGCAGTGTGAAAGACCGTATTGGTCTGCGTCTGATTGAATCGTGCGAACGAGACGGACGGCTGAAACCCGGCGGCGTAATTGTAGAGCCAACCAGCGGCAACACCGGCGCGGGCCTTGCCATGGCTGCCGCCATTAAAAACTATCGCTGCATTTTTGTTATGACCGATAAAGCCTCGGAGGAAAAACGCAATCTGCTGCGCGCATATGGCGCAGAGGTGGTGGTGTGCCCCAGCAGTGTAAGCGCCGACGACCCCGCCAGTTATCAAAGCGTTGCCGCGCGGCTGGCAAAAGAAATACCCGGCGCATGCAGCCCAAATCAATACAGCAACCCCGCAAATCCCGAAACCCATGTGCTAAGCACCGGTCCGGAAATTTGGCGGGATACTGACGGTAAAATTACGCATTTTGTCGCCGGTATCGGCACCGCGGGCACAATTGTTGGCGTTGCAAAATATCTGAAGTCGAAAAACCCCGATATTGTTATCGTCGGGGCAGATCCCGAAGGTTCGGTTTATTCCGGCGATACCCCCAAACCTTATAAAGTTGAGGGCATCGGCATGGATCATTTCCCCGATAATTATGTTCCATCTTTGGTAGACCGTTTTGTTCGGGTAACCGACGCCGCTTCTTTTGCGTATGTGCGGCAATTAGCCCGAACCGAAGGAATTTTAGCGGGACCTTCTTGCGGCACCGCGCTGGCTGCCGCGGTAGAAGTAGGTAAAGAAGCCGGCCCCAACGCTGTAATTGTCGTTTTATTCCCCGATTCCGGCCGGGCGTATCTTTCAAAAGCGTTTAACGAAACATGGCTGCGCGAAAATGGTTTAAGCGAAAGTCAGCCGTCAGCCTCGCTGCGCGATTTATTAGCGTCGCGCAGTAAATTATCATCAACACCGGCAGTATTAAGCGTTGCTCCGGAAGATTCGGCGATGAAAGCGATTGAACTTACCCGAGTATATGGAATATCGCAAATTCCGGTTATTTTCGAGGATCGCATTGTTGGTTCGCTGACCGAATCGCAAATGATTCAAAAATTAGCGGCAGGTGAACACGCCGAAAGTAAAACCGCCAAAGATTGGATGGGTCCGGCTATACCCGAGCTTTCCGACACTGCGGCAGTACAGCAAGCGTATACATTGTTTGCGTCCGGCCAAAACGCAATTGCAGTCCGCGATTCCGAAAATAAAAACACCATCACCGCCGTCATTACGAAAAGTGATCTGCTGGAATACTGGTCGGAAAATTCATAAAGAATTTGCGGAGATTGCGAAATCTTCACGTAATTTCAGTGACGAGACTCATATTTTATGTGTTGCGGCGACTAAATAATGTAGTATACTATTTTATTGACAAGTCTTTATTATTAAAAGCTGCAATACATGGTTGTTTTATGTGTTTAAATAGGTATAACGCCGTTAAATTTGCAGCGCGCGCCGTATTTCGGCGTTTCCATGGAGCGCTCTTTGCGCAAGCGCTTACCCATATTTTGAATAGTTAGTATTGATCGCGCGCATATTTTCATATAGCAAGGCGGATAAAGCATATGAGCCAAAGTTTCGATCCTTCAATTTCTCCGGGAAGTTCAAACAATCCACAGGCTCCGGCAGATGTAAATGAACAGAAACAAATCGGCCGGCGCGCGCTGATAGCCGCAGCGGGATTAGGTATTGTGGGTATTGGCGCCGCTGAAGCGCCGAATATTTTAAACGGCGTTGGCGCGCTGACGCAGCAGGAAATTCAGCAGGCAATTGACTTTGGGCGCCAGCAATTAGCGCGCGAGCTTTTAACGGTAGAGGATGTGGGCATTGATACGGCCATTACCGTCACCAATTTGCTGCACTCTGCAGTGAACACCTTCGTTGTGCCGATTGCCAACGTGCTTGCTGTGGTGACCGAGGATATATTAGGCGGGTTAAGCGCTGCGATTGAACAAGCTGAAACATGGCCGGGCCTTAGCAATATTTCGGCGCTGAAACAAGTAGACACGATTTTAAAACAATGGAAATCCAATGTTGCCATATTCCCCAACATCATCAACGCTTTAAACAATGTGGATACAACTGCCGCGGATACTTATTTAGCAAATTTAAAGACAAAGCTGCAAAGTGAAGCAGGAAAATCTTAAGTCTTCATGTCATCCCATATGATTGCGCCGCCTTCGGATTCAATACATACGATCCGAAGGCGTTTATTTTATGGAGTTATAACATTCACCTGCGTATTTTGCTGCGCGCTATCGCAAAAACCGGCGCTGATGGAATAGCGTGTTGCTGGCGTGAATAACATACAATGTGAACACCAATAAACGAACAAGCGCAATGACAATATTGAAATAGCCGAATGCCAGCGCAATAACAGCCATAATGCGATTAGCCGATTCTGTGCTGCGCGCCAAAGCTATATGCCCCAAAACAATCCCAACCACCGCGCACAGCATCGCAAAAACCGTAAAAATAGGGAAGTGTACAAATATTTGGGTAAAGCTCAGTGTTGAAAATATAACCGCTGTTATGGCTTCTCCGCCTCCCGATGAAGCAGGCTGCGGTTGCGCAGGATTAGCCGGCGGCGTTTGAAACGGATCCATAAAATTATATGCCCCTAAAGGTAAAATAACCGATACATACGCGCTGCTGCACGATAGCGGAAAATTTTTGCTTATTACGGCAAAAAGCGCGCGTTACGGCAATCTACGCTATAAACGTTTCAGCAAACGATTTCGTTCCATAGCAATAGCGGAAAAATCGGCGTATTTACCTGTAACAGCGATGTTTTTATAAAAAGCCTATGTTGCACAGTTCCGCTGTTCAAACATTACGTTTCTGATGATTGCCGCTGAATAATAGGAGTATTTTGCAATAAATATGCGCCTAACGGTTCATCTGTGCGCAGCGCGGGGGCGCATGTAAACAGCAAAACACTGTCGGTTTTAGCAATATAGTCATGCAGCTGTCCGCCCTCAATAAGCGCAACCTTACCCATCTTCAGCAGTTGCAGTTTCTGATTAATCTGCAAATAGGCCAGCCCGCGAAGACATTGCAGCAATACTTGGCTGGCAGAATGCATAGCGGTTAAACGCTGGCCGGCGCGCATTGTTAGCAGACCAAATGTCATATCTCCGGTGTTGGCTACTGCTATTGGCAGCGGTGTATCGGCAAATTGCGTTAATTCCCATAAGTCGATAATAACGGCGTTGGTAGCAAATGGTTCAGACATATGTAATATTTTTTACAATGCTCCTTATTTTTTTATGATCTGTTTGCAGTATAATATATGTAAGCGATCTTATGAAATATTTGCCGCGAAATATTTGTGCTCCATCACAATATTTCAGCCGTGCAGCTATTTTCTGCGGACGCAACGTATTTGCTGATACCATCGACATAGGGAGACATATATTGTATGAACGCTTATGAGCATCTTCTCACTATCAAAGACGCGCTGGAACAAAACGGCGCCAACGAAGATACCATCGATATGGTAGATAAATTTTTGAAACGCGCGGAACCGGAACGCAACAGCGCAACTAATGTTACCCGCAGCATGATTATGCGGCACTTGCTTCGCCAAAAAGAAGCCCTTGGCAACGACTTCATCTATAATGACCTGCAGGAAGTTTTAGATAACGGCCGTGAAACAAAATCTGACGAAGAAGCTGCCCCATACGCTTGGGAAGACACTACACACCGGCCAAAACCAAAATCTTACTATAAAGCGTTAAAGGCAAAACAGCAGCAATAACTGCCTAACATATTTGTTTTTCGTTCTTTCTGAAATAGTATACAGATCCTGCTAAACGGCTGTTTGCTATAACAGATAAGGCGCGGTGTTCCTTTGCGCGTTTTTACGCATTTCTTTTGTCTCTCTTGCACATGTGTTTTATAAAAAGGTTTGGTAGATATTATGAAAAAACCCGTTTGGTATAAAACCGATGTGGGTTTAAATGCCCGCATGGCTATTACATTAGGCGCCATGTTCCTCTTGTATGCCGCGTTTGTCTTTTTTCTCTATTCGGTTCTGCGCGGCGGATTGGCGCTGATTATTATTATTGCTGTTGGCGTCTTGATTTTCCAGCTGTTTACTTCGGATAAAGTTGCCATATGGTCCATGGGCGCGCAGGAAGTTTCAGAACAGCAAGCGCCGAAATTGCACGCCATGGTAGAGCGGCTGGCGCAGCAAACCAATTTGCCAAAGCCCAAAATCGCCATAGCGCGCAATGGCGCGCCGAATGCTTTTGCCACCGGTCGCGACCAAAAACACGCTGTTATCTGTGTTACCACTTCACTGCTCAGCAAACTGGATGATAACCAGCTGGAAGCGGTGCTTGCCCACGAAATGACCCATATCTTAAATAATGATATGCAGGTGATGACACTTATTATGTTTGTTCCCATGCTCGCCGGCATGCTAATGCAGTTTCTTTCCCGCATGTTTCTTTGGGGCGCTATGTTTGGCGGCTACGGCGGCGGCGGATTTGGCGGCGGCAGGGGCCGCGGACGTGATAATAACGGCGGCGCGTTAGCTATCATGCTGCTTGTGTTAGTTGGATCTGCCGTTGTATCGGCGGTCAGCTTTTTGTTAACCCGCGCCTTCTCGCGTTACCGTGAATTTGCCGCAGATCGCGGTTCAGCGCTGATTACCGGAGCGCCACAAAATCTAGAATCGGCGCTCATGGCTATCAGCGGCCAGCAAGTAGGCAGAATTCCCGATGCCGATCTGCGTTCAGCGGATGCAGTCAGCGCATTCTGTTTTGTGCCCGTCTCAAACTTCCGCAATCAAGATGAGTTCAGTGAATTATTTTCAACCCATCCATCGCTGCAGCATCGCATCGAACGGTTGCAGCAAATTCAACTGCGTATGGAGCAAGCTCCGCGCATTCACGAATAACAACTTGTTCTTTCAGCTTGTGTGTTTGTTGTGTTCATTCATCCCCGCGCTGCCGCGATATATTGCCGCGACAGAACGGGGATATCGTTGTATCAGGGTACATACTAAATGGCAAATATTTCGCAAGCGCGAATGCCAACATAAAAGGATAGTATATGGGTTTTTTTGACGCAATTTTTGGAAAACAAAAACTAGTTCCGCCGGCTAAAAATGATCGGCTGTTTGCTATTTCAACCGCAGATATAACGCTGGAAACACAGGAAGATATGAAACCGGTTTTAAGTTCCGGCGTCTGTTTCCGCGGGGTTGCCTCCGGCCCATTTAAACAAATTCAGCAAGATTTGCAAAATCTTCTAAACGCATCCGGTGATTTGGGTCTGCAATCGCGGCCGTTTGAGGATAATTTGGGATATAAATGGATTTTGCTGACCGGAGCAGATTTTCAAACTCTTGTAACCGGCATGCACATGGTCAGCCAAACCTTGCTTGATCAAGGCTATGGCGAACAGCTGCTTTCCGCTGTATTTCGGTTTAATACCGATAATGATAAACCGGTATATTTCATCTATAATTTTAAACGCGGCATGTATTATCCTTTTGTTCCGCGGCCAGACAGTCACAGTCATCAGCGCAATAATCCCGATGAAATGCGGCTTTCCAATGTTTTAAAAAATGATTTGCCGATGGAACCGGAATTTGAACGCTGGTACGCTATGTGGGATTTGCCGTTTTGAACGCCGGCGCTATAACTTCGCGACTTCCAAAATTGAATCGGACTTTTTTGCTGCGCATTGCCCTAATTTTAGCGGTTTTAGCTGTAGTTATTCCCGTTGCGCTGCCAATTCTGCGCGGCGCGGGCAATTCTGGCGGCGCAGAAATAGCGTTTTTGCGCAATGGCGAAGTATATACAATTCAGCCTAACGGCCGCAGTTTGTTTCAAGTAACCGGCAAAATTGCGCTGGGATTTTCCTGGTCGCCGGATCATCATGAAATATTGGTCCGTTTTGCCGGCGCGGCGCTGCCGGTAACTACCGTCGATCCCATTGCGCAAACGCTGGCGGATACATACGCCACATTGGGAATTGTTTCCATCGATGGCGGCGCATTGCTGGGAATTACCCCATATGGTGCCATTCCATACCGCAGTGACGGCTGGTGGGACGCATCGGGCAACCGGCTGCTATATCGCGAAGGCGCTTCAGCGCTGATACTTTCTCAGCCGGATCAACCGGGAGGCATTGCGCGCAAGATAATAACCAATGCGGGCGGAATACCTGCGGCAGCGCCGAATGCGCAAGCAATTGCGTTTGTTACCCCAAGCGGCGCTTTAGTGGCCGGGCCGGCGCAGGCAACGCTGCAAACCGTACAAACCAACGCGGCCATTACACTGCCGGGCGGGCTGCCGGCAAGGGTGTTATGGCGTCCCGGGCAGCAAGAGCTGCTTTATGTAGCGAAAACCACACAGACCAATCAATATACCTTTATGCTAACGCGCCTCACCGGGCCGGCAATACCGCTGGCGTCCGTTACTCAGCCGCTGCGCTATGCGTTTGCGCCAAACGGCTCGCAATTGCTGATTCAAACCGCTGCCGGATATGAAATACTTCCGCTGAACAAAGATTCAGCCGGCAAGCCCATTGCAATTTCGTTGCCCAATGTGCAATTCAGCGATCCGTGGTGGTCTCCCAACAGCGCGGCGATCCTCATTCGGACGGCCAACGCGCTCTATTATATCAACAGCTTAACAGGCGCCGCGCGTTTATTGGCTGCGCTGCCACAGATTCCGATGCAAAGCGCCGCCGCCGCCCCTATTCCAATCCCCGACGATCCCTGGAGCGCAGATGGATCTGCGTTTGTGTTTGCCTCAGCGGGAGGAATATGGGCTAACGGGCAGGCGCTGCCGACGAAGCCGCAGGCAGCAGGAACAGGGTTATATGTGGTTTCAGTGGCCGCGTTAAACAAAGCGCCGGCGTTTATAGACTGGGGAGAACATGGGGCCATTAGCTGGTCTACACCAGACCCGAATACACAATTTGATACGCTTGTTTCAATCCTTTCAGGAAGCTAATGAGCGGCGCTAGCAAGTATAAATATTGTAACTACTCCGGGGATACGTAAGGGGCGATAGCCCCTTGCGCGGGGTTTGGGGTGTACCCAAAATTATTTTTATAAACAACCATCGCACGGTACACATGGGGATTCGTAAGGGGCGGATGCCCATTACGCGGGGTTTGGGGTGTACCCAAAATTATTTTTATAAACAACCACCGCACGGTACACACTGGGGATTCGTAAGGGGCGATGGCCCCTTGCGCGGGGTTTGGGGTGTCCCCAATAAATATTATTTATAAAAATACCATACCGCACGGTACACATGGGGATTCGTAAGGGGCGATGGCCCCTTGCGCGGGGTTTGGGGTGTCCCCAAAAAATATTATT
>JAJYBV010000106.1 GCA_021778805.1 Chloroflexota bacterium
TGGGGACACCCCAAGCCCTGCGCAAGGGGCGCCGCCCCTTGCGAATCCCAGGCTGTTGCAGCCGCGCTGTTGTTAGAATAGCCATTCCTGGCTTTACCTCCTGAGTAGTTACACTTATTTTATATCATAAATCTGCGAAAACAAGCGCGGCAAGATCCATATTAACTGTTTATAAACCTCGTTTTTGGGACAGATATGTATGATAAACATAGATAGATTGGAATCTCATTGCTTTTGCGCCAATATTTCCAGCGCAATCACAAACATAGCCAAATCAAAACAGATTGTGTTTTGCTGCGTTGTTTGTTTTCATGAAAAGTTGAAGCTATATAACCTATGACCAATAAATCAACAAATTTACAATTAAGCAGCGCATATTGGAGCGCCGCCGAAACCCCAGATACCGAAATTGATTGGCTGACATTAGCGTCTGAAGAAATGCGGGCGCCAATGAAAACGCTGCGCGCGTTGATGAATGCACTGCGCAGTTCCATTTTAGCGGCAGACCCTGCAGCAAAAACTAAGCTTTTGCCGCTATTGGCTTCCATTGAGAAGCAGTTGACTGCTTTAGAAGAAGTAGTGACATCTTGGGATACAGCTTCCAGTATGAGTGTGGCGCATAAATCCGAGCCAATTCGCCCGATTCGGCTTTACACATTTCTCAACGAACGCTGCGAGTTATTTTGGCCCAAATACCAAATACCGTGGAAAATATACAGCGATACCGATATATGGCTGACAATAGATATAACACTGCTAAGCCATATTCTTCAATTGATTTTTCACTCAATTGCTCATACGGATAATCCGAATCTTATAGAAATTTACTGCAAAGATATCTGGAACCCGGCCGGCAGAGTTATTTCTGTCGCTGTGGCAGATCGCCGCGCCGAATCACCAAAGGGATATAAACCAGATCCATGGCATACAGTAGAATTAGAATTAGCCGATGGGTTGATACGCGAAATTGGCGGCAATTTTACGCAGGAGCATCGCGCAAAAGGCGGACGAATTACAACATTATGGCTGCCAGCAAAATTTGCGTTGAAAGCAGCATAATAATACCTACTGTTTACAGGAAGCGCTTTATATAATATTTCAGTAACTACTCAGGGGTTTTGACAAAGTCTCCATAAAGCAAAAGATACAGTGGCATTGATAGTCAGGCAGCAAGGGCGACCGCAAAGGTCGCCCCTACCGGATTGCATGGCCTCAGGTGTACCGTGCAGGGTTTCATTTGTATATAAAAGGTATTTGGGGATACCCCAATCCCCGCGTAAGGGGCAGGCGCCGCCCCTTACGAATCCCAGGCTCTTGCAGCTGTGCTGTCGTTAGTATAGCCATTCCTGACTTTACATCCTGAGTAATTATATATTCCTCAAGCAAGCAAAAAAATTGACTAAAACTATAGTGATAACTCAGTCTAATAATTATGCAATTTCTGCCGATTTGATATGGTGTCGAGATAGCAAACACACATACAACCATATGGTTTCGTACTGAGTGTATATTCGGCAAATTGATCATATCAAAGGGAACCTTATGTCTCAAAAATCATTTGCAACCGCTATTGGCTGTATAGATGGCAGAGCTGCAATACCCACACTTCAGTTTCTTCAAAATTACCTTCAGGTCGATCATGTTGACTTTGTTACATCAGCTGGTCCCGATAAAGCATTTTTGCAAGGCGAACCGGCAAAAATTGAAGAAATGAAAAGGCAAGTTGCAATTTCACTGAATGCGCACCACTCAAAAATAATTACTATTGTGGCGCATCACGACTGCGCCGGAAACCCAATATCGCGGGAAGAACATTTTGCCATGCTATCCGCATGCGTAAAGGAAATTGAGCAATGGAACCATGATGTGCGTGTTTTGAGTTTGTGGATTAATGAAAAATGGCAGGCAGAAGTAATCTCTGATTCGTGGGACGCAAATACTAAAGCAGCCTAGATTGCGTGACCCAATTTCTGCAGCATAGTAACAAATAACAATTTTGTGATTTAGCTATAAGATCCACACTAGTCTCCGATTACAGTAATACAGAAACACAATAACATTTCCCCATTTATTTTGTGGGATTTAGGAGAAAAGCAGATGTCGCTAAAAAATGTATCGATGCGAACAAAATTATTGACCGGATTTTCAATAGTTCTGGCAATTTTGGTTATTTTAACCGGGGTAACTATTGTTTCACTCAATTCAATTCAAAGTTCGTATAACACCTCTGTTGCCATGGCAAATGTTCGTGGAGCAACGAAGGATTTGGCGCAAACCATAACAGCAACCGATGATATCGGCGCCTATTATATTATGGCAACAAAACCAGCTCAAGCGGCGCAATACCTTGCGACATACCAAAGCGATATACAGCAAGTAAACACTGTAGTTGCAACATTAAAGGGATTGCCGCAGCTGCCCAATGAAAGCACAACGCTGGCGCAATTTGCAACGGTTTGGCAGCAATATCAACAAAGCAATGTCGATGCGTTTGCGCTGCTAGCAAAAGGCGATGTTGCCGCTGCGCAAGCAAGTTATATCGGTGCGCCAATTGATAATCTGTTGGTTGGCCCTAAAACGCTCGAGACACAAGCAATTGCCGCCGCCAATCAACAGCAAAGTAACACCCAGCAAACAATAGCAACTGCAATTACTGTGGGGATTATTTTAACCATTTTAGCTGTTATCATTGGCGTCGCAATCGCGTGGTTCTTATCTCAGCTTGTCAGCAAACCATTATCCGCTATGGTTATCGTTGCCGAGAATATTGCTGATGGTGATCTTTCTACCATTGAGAAAACTGTACAGCAATATGGTGGCAAAGATGAAACCGGCAAATTGGTGTTTGCGTTTGAAACGATGATTCAAAATCTGCGAGATATCGTACAAAACGTGCAAACTTCAGCCAATACATTGGCCGAAACATCCATGCAAATTTCAGAAAGCGCCGATCAATCCGGATCCGCAACTGAGCAAGTGTCACGCACTATTCAGCAGGTAGCGCAAGGTGTGCAGGATCAAGCAACGCAATTGACAGTGATTTCTTCCGAAACCGAGAAATTGCGCGAAACCGGCCAAATTGTCGTTACATCTGCCACCGACAGCAGCAAAATTGTCAACGAAAGCTCACAAATTATTAAAAGTACGCTGCAAGGCATGCAAATAGTGCAAGATGATGTAAACGGCGCCGCCGCACAATTAGGTGTGTTGGCAGAAAAATCGCAGGCTATCGGCGCAATTACTACATCGATATCGGATATTGCCGACCAGACAAATCTGCTTGCGCTGAACGCCGCTATTGAAGCCGCCAGAGCCGGTGAGCATGGCCGAGGCTTTGCTGTGGTTGCCGATGAAGTTCGCAAACTTGCAGAGCGTTCCTCCAGCGCAACCCAAGATATCGCCAAAATAATTGAAGAAGTACAGGCGCAAGTTCAGGTAGTTGCCAAAACAATGGAAAAAGGCGCCGCGAGTGTCACCGAAATTACCGACAAATCAGCTTCTGCCGCCGCATCCTTGCAAAACATTCTGAACTCTATGAGCAATGTTATTAACCATGCAGAAAATGTACTGCAAAGCGTTAATAATGTTAGCAAATCGGTCAGCTCTGTCGCCAGTGTCAGCGAAGAAAATAGCGCCGCCGCAGAGGAAGTTTCTGCCGCTACCGAAGAAATGGCAGCACAAGTTGAAGAAACAGTTGCCGCTACCAGCCAGCTAACGGAACTTTCAGAACATTTACAAGTGTTGATGCAAAAATTTAAATTAGCTGAAAATGATATCCCAAAACAAAAATTAACTCTGATCACAAAAAAACCTCCAGTTCAAACTAAGCGTGCGAATAAAAAAACCGCTTGAAACTTCTGCTTTGCGTAAAAGACAGCCGGGAAACAAAATCCTGGCTGCCTTTTGCTATCCGCATTTAAAATAATGTTTTGACTCTTCAGGTGATAGGCGGCAAGATCCGCAAACAGGGACAAGATACCCAGAACGCAAAAGATACTGCGCCAAGGGTGACCACATATCGTTTGTTTTATAGCATACACCGCGCGATCACACCTGAGGCAATGCAATCCGGTAGGGGCGACCCTTGCGGTCGCCCTTGCTGCCCGGGTACCAATATTGCTTTTTAAAATAATAATTTTTTGGGGGATACCCCAATCCCCGCGTAAGGGGCAGGCGCCGCCCCTTACGAATCCCAGGCTGTTGGCTTTGAGCAGTTATCTTGTTTTTTATCTTGACAAAAGCTAAATAACGATCTTAAAATATATTTAGCTTGCCAAACTAATTATTTTTTAAGATTTAGAAGGGTAGTTCAGGAGATTGTAATGGATACTGCACAGCAAGATGATGAAACCGTATCGCAGAAACTTGCCCGCTCTGTTATGCAATTTAACCGATATTTCGGCCAATACAGCCGCGCGGAAATACACCAGCGCATAAGTGGAGGCAAGCCCAGTGAAATGGCAATATTATTTATGCTCAGCAGGTTTGCTCAAAAAGGCGCCACCACCATGAAAATTTCAGATATTAGCAAACATATGCATGTTACTATGCCTACTATCACTCAATTGCTGAAAAGTTTGGAAATGAACGGAATGATAGAGCGAAAAAAAGATCCTGAAGATAAGCGTTCGTTTGGCATTCAGATGACTGCAAAAGGAATAGAAACTGCACAGCAAGCTGAGATAATTTTTATGACAGGGTTTCAGCGTTTAGCTGATTATTTGGGTGAGGAACAAAGCCAGCAATTAGCAGAATTGCTGCTGAAAGCGTCGATTTATTTTCAAAAATGGGATATGTGCGGGCATACTTTGCAGCACGATGGAGAACATCAGCATGATTAAGATTTTACGTTTTTTAAAGCCATACAGATTACAACTGCTGGTTATTATTGTACTGGCGTTTGGGCAATCAATGGCAAACCTGTATTTGCCCAATTTAATGGCAAATATTGTCGATGTTGGTATTGTCAATAAAGACATACCATACATTTGGCGAACCGGCGGTTTAATGATTTTAGTTACTTTCGGCGGTGTTGTTGCTGCGTTTATTGGTGTATATTTTGCATCCAGAACCGCAACATTATTTGGTAAAGATATCCGCGCCGCGCTGTTTAAACATGTGCAAAAATTTTCGCTGCATGAATTTGACACCGTTAGCTCGTCTTCACTGATTACCCGCACAACCAATGATACTACCCAAGTACAACAGGTAATGGTCATTATTTTAAATATTATGATTACTGCGCCGTTTACTTTGGTTGCCGGTATTATTTTAGCTGTCAATCAAGACGCCGCGTTGTCATGGATTTTAGTGGTCATGATTCCCGTTGTAGTCGGCTCTATTTTGTTGCTGATGACCCGCGCTATACCGCTGTTTATGAGTATGCAGAAAAAGCTGGACAGATTAAATTTAGTGGTTGATGAAGGACTTACCGGCGTTCGAGTGGTGCGCGCATTTGATCGCCAAAAAAGCGAGGAACAGCGCTTTGATGGCGGCAACACTGAATTAACCAACATCGCCATTCGAGTTAATCAACTGATGGCGTCTATGATGCCGGTTATGATGTTTAGCTTGAATGTTACCAGCGTTGCAATTATATGGTTCGGCGGCCAAAGAATTAACAACGGCCAAATGCAGGTTGGCGCATTGATAGCTTTCTTGCAGTACGCCATGCAGATTCTGTTCTCGCTGCTGATGGTTTCGATGATGTTCATTATGATACCGCGCGCCGCAGCATCGGCAGACCGCATTAACCAAGCGCTTGCCATTAAACCGGAAATTGCTGATCCGCAGCAGCCCGAAGCGTTATCTGATTCTACCGGCTATGTGGAATTTAAAGACGTTTCATTCAGTTACCCCGGCGCCGAAGAAAACGCAATTTCTAACATTTCGTTTAAAGCTGCCCCCGGTGAGATGACTGCGATTATTGGTGGCACCGGTTCCGGAAAGTCTACCCTTATTAATCTCATTCCGCGCTTCTATGATGTTGGCGCCGGCAGCGTGCTGGTAGACGGCGTTGATGTTCGCAATATGCGGCAAGAAGATTTGCGGCAAAAAATTGGTTATGTGCCCCAAAAAGCAGTGCTGTTCAGCGGCACAATTTCCGATAATATCCGCTATGGCAATCAGAATGCAACAAGTGATGAAATACAGCGCGCCGCAGAAATTGCCCAAGCCACCGAATTTATTGCCGATATGGAAGATACCTTTGATTCGTATATTTCACAAGGCGGCACAAATGTTTCCGGAGGACAAAAGCAGCGGCTTTCCATTGCGCGGGCATTGGTAAAAAAACCGGAAATTTATATTTTCGATGAAAGTTTTTCTGCGCTGGACTTTAAAACTGACGCAAAATTACGCGCCGCTCTGCGCACGGAAATTAAGAACTCTACTGTGTTTATTGTTTCACAGCGCGTCAGCACTGTTATGGGAGCCGATCGCATCATTGTTTTGGATGAAGGCCAAATAGCAGGTATGGGAGACCATAAAACATTGATGGCTAATTGCGATGTATATCGCGAAATTGTTGCAACACAGCTAACACCGGAGGAAATTGCATGAGCAGCCAAGCAAATAACAGAAGACCTGGCGGCGGCCCAATGGGCGGCGCATGGGGCGCTATGGGCCGGCCTGTTGAAAAACCAAAAGACTTTAAGGGCACTGTTACGCGGTTATTCATGTATTTTCGCCCGCAAAGTTTTCAATTGATGATTGTGTTAGTTACCGCAGTCATCGGCACTGTCTTTAATATTGTCGGACCTAAAATATTGGGTTTAGCGACGACAAAATTGTTTGACGGTTTAGTCGCTAAATATTATGCCATGAAATTAGGCCTTCCCTCGCCGGCAATAGATTTTCACTATATTGCCACTGTGCTGTTGATATTACTGGGGCTTTATGTAATCAGCGCGATATTTTTGTTCATTCAGCAATATGTGATGGCAGGTGTTGCGCAAAAAACTATGTATGCAATGCGCAAAGAGGTTGATGAAAAACTGTCGCGGCTGCCGCTGCGCTATTTCGACACCAAAACCCATGGCGAAATTATGAGCCGCGCCATTAATGATATGGATAACCTGAGTACAACACTGCAGCAAAGCATTACCCAGGTTATTGTTTCGGCAGTAACGCTTATCGGCGTAATTGTTATGATGCTGACGATCAGCCCGTTGCTAAGCTTAATCATCTTACTTACTTTGCCGTTAAGTCTTTTAGTTACAATGGGTGTTGCCAAGCGATCTCAGCAATATTTCCGCGACCAGCAGCGTTCATTGGGTGAATTAAATGGCCATGTAGAGGAAATGTATACCGGCCACAAAATTGTGAAGGCGTTTGGCCGGGAACAAGAAGCAATCGAAGAATTTGAAAAGCGGAACGAGAAATTATATGAAGCCGGCTGGAAAGCGCAATTTGTATCAGGCATTATCATGCCAATGATGCGATTTATTGGCAACATTGGCTATGTGTTTGTTGCGGTTGTCGGCGGTATTCTTGTTACGCAAAATACCTTGGCCATCGGCGATGTTCAGGCGTTTATTCAATATGCGCAACAATTTACCCAGCCAATTACGCAGCTGGCCAACTTTGCCAATGTCATTCAATCGGCGGTAGCTTCGGCAGAGCGTATTTTTGAGCTGTTAGACGAACAGGAAGAGATACCAGACGCCGCAGACGCGATAGAACTGGCGCAACCGCAAGGCGCAGTGCAGTTTGAACATGTGCGGTTTGGCTATGCGGAAGACGCCATTTTGATGGAAGATATGAATATCGATGTGCATCCGGGACAAATGATTGCTATCGTTGGCCCAACCGGCGCCGGCAAAACCACACTGGTAAACCTGCTGATGCGGTTCTACGAAGTGAATGGCGGAGCCATTAAGGTAGATGGTATTGATATCACCAATATTAAACGCGACAGTCTGCGCAAAACATTTGGTATGGTTTTACAGGATACGTGGCTGTTTGAGGGCACTATCCATGATAATATTGCTTATGGCAAAGAAAACGCTTCGGAAGAAGATATTCATCGCGCGGCAAAGGCTGCCTATAGCGACCACTTCATCAGAACACTGCCCGATGGATATAATACCGTTTTAAACAGCGAAGCTTCCAATATTTCTCAAGGTCAAAAACAGTTGCTCACCATTGCGCGCGCCTTCCTTGCCGACCCCGAAATTTTGATTTTGGATGAAGCAACCAGCAATGTTGATACTCGCACAGAAATTCAAATTCAGCGCGCTATGGCAGAGCTGATGAAGGACCGCACCAGTTTTGTGATTGCGCACCGGCTCTCGACCATTCGCGACGCAGATTTAATTTTGGTGATGAATCACGGTACCATTGTTGAAAAAGGCACACACAAAGAATTGCTGGAACAAAAAGGCTTTTACGCCGATTTGTATAACAGCCAATTTACCGCACAAACCGCAGTAGTTTCAGATTAACACGCGGCAACATCCGAGGCGTCAAAAGAAGCGGTGTACGCCGCTTCTTTTACGAGGTTTGGGGAAATAGTTAACAAAAACCCTCAAACCTCTTTTTTTGAGGGACAAGCAAGTAAGCATGGCGTTGTCAAAAATAATATTTAGCAGATTCCGGCTATTACGGAAAACTGGTTAAACTTCTTCAGCAGCCTGATTGATTTGGATGCGCCTGAAATGTACTCAAAATTTCATCAATTATGGTTTTACCTGCCGCAGCAACAGAACTGCTAATAGGTGTTGGCGTTGGTTCGCTGGGATTAATAGCCGGAAGACTGACCGATAGCCCAGGTTCACCAGGGTAAAATGGCGCAACAATAATAAAATATTTTTGAGTGTATACGTAAATTTCACCATTATATGCATCACCTGTTAGGGATCCAATATAATATGGCTGCGTTTTCCATAAATCAGCTAAGCGATGTGCGCACATTTTTAATCGCTGCGTATTGCTTATCCACATTCCGAGAGATATTTGTATCTGTTTATGAGGCATATAAAAATCTAAACTGGTCGGAGGAGCCTGTATAATGGCTCTTTAAAGGTATCATTAACGCCAACAAGGAATGTAGACAGGTATTGACACAAGAGAACATATAAGAATATACTGGTGTTATGAAGCTGAGTGAATACGCCCGACAAATGGGAATGAGTTATAAAACCGCATGGCGGTGGT
>JAJYBV010000107.1 GCA_021778805.1 Chloroflexota bacterium
GTGTCTCAAATACTTTTTTTACTACCCCCAACATGGGCGCCGTTACATGTGAATACGTGTCTAATGTCACCATCACAGAACTATGTCCCAATAACTCCGCTACAATTTTGGGATGTATCCCCGATTGTAATAACAGTGTCGCACATGTGTGCCGCAGATCATGAAAACGTATCTTGGGCAGCTGCTCTTGCGCTATGATTCGATATAAAACCCGCTGCACCATATTTTTTGCCGTTTGCGGCGTCCCTATCGTTGTGCAAAATACCAGATTCCATGTATGATTCCATGCATTCCCCGCTGCCACCTTTTCACGCTCTTGTATCTGCTGATGCTCCTCTAGCGCTGCTACTGCAATCGCTGATAACGGTATGATTCGCCGCCCCGATTTCGTCTTGGGTTCCTGCAGCACAAATCCATCTTTGTTGCGCTGTAAATTTGCTATCACCGTTACCCACCCGTTTGGCAAATCGACATGCTCCCACTGTAACCCTAATAACTCCCCTTCGCGCATACCCGTCGTTACGGCAACAACAAATAACGCATACCACCTCGTGCCTTTCGTGGCAGCAAATAACTTCTCAATCTGTTCCGCTGTAAGAATACGATATTCATATTTCGGTATGCGCGGCGGCTTCACCGCTTCACACGGATTGCGCGTTATCATCCCTACTTGGATCGCATCGCGAAATACACCGTGCAATATGGTGTGCAAATGATGCACCGTATGCGCCGATCGCACGCGCAATTGCTCCGCATATAACCGCTGCACATCCTTTGGTTCAATTTTTTGCAAATCTAACGGATATAACGCTGCCGCATATACTTGTACATATACCTTATACGTCATATATGTTGTATACTTCAGCCGCGTCTCCATTATCTCCAGCCATTGCTCCGCATAGGCGCCAAAACTCTCTGTTTTAAAATTCTGGCCATTATCGCGTTCCGTTATTTTTTGCTTCAATATCTTTTTGGCTTCTGGATAGGTTCCGCAATAAAATGACTTCCGCTCGCCGCTGAGCAGCGTTATCTTTACCTCCCAGCGGCCATCTGCGCGCTTGTATATGGTCCCATCTTTATTTTTGCTCATCCGGCGCCCCTTCACCCTTTTGTATGTATCGCAGCACTGCTTCACGTGTTATGCGCCGCGCTCCATTCACCTTTAAACTGGTTAGCTCTTTTTGCGCTATCAGATAATACACCGTGCGTTCCGATACATTTAAAATATCAGCCACGGCAGCCACCGTTAATAATGGCGTTAGTGGCGCGAGCTGAAGTGGAGTTTCCATACTCATTTCTCTGTTCCTTTGCTTGTTTATTTCCATCCTCACCGATTCGTTTCCATCCTCACCGGCCCCGAAAGGCCGGCGCTTACGAATAGGCCTCCCATCTCCTTCCATATAACGTATGCAGCAGCGCCTCATCCATTATGGTGACACAGGCGCCGCAATATAATTCCCATACGTTTGATATCCACGTTAGCGGCTGTAATCGCTGGCAACGCGCGCATACACCTAGCAATGGCTCTTCCGCCGGCGCAAAACTTTGTTTGGTGCTCCAATGCCGTAAATCTGGCCGCAATAACACCGGCAGCCGGCGTACCTGCGGCGTTAAATATATGGCCACCTTTTCATTTCGTTGCTGCCGATAGATTAAGCCTTTCGCTACCGCTGTTTCCGGCAGCGCAATAATGCTTGCCACCGCCTTAAATATCTCTTCTTCTACATCCTCATCCAGCAGCGCCATATCCCGGGGATACCACATCGTTATGTGTACCCCAATATCATATCCAATATGCTGTATCCAGCGTTTCGTCTTTGCGCTGCTAGCCCTCAACTTTAAATCTACGGTCCAGACGCGCAAATCATGATAAAAACTCGCGCTATCATATACCTTATCCGCTGAAAATGGCGCAAGCATAATTTCAATCCGTTCAAACGCTAACTCTGCTTGCCTCTCAAAGCTCTCCTTTGTTTCCATGCGATATTTCATCTCTAATAACGCGAGCTTTTCCTGTTCGGTAATTTCGCTCATTGATTCCCTCCAATTTGCTCCCAAATGCCCACCCCATTGCGCACAATTCGATCCCATAGCGCTGCATATGTTATTTTCTCTGCCACCATATATGCCCATACTTGCTGTTTGGTTATCCCTTTGGTTCGCGCCCATAATTCACACCGCACCCGTTCATTATTTTGCAGTATCGCTACCATTTGCTTGCTCGTTATGTGCGTCACGTCCATATATCTGTTTATGATTTCTGGCGCTATGGCATATTCCTCTGCCAGCGCGTCCAGCTCTTCATTGCCACCTGCCTGCATCATTTCCTCGTGCGTATACAGCCCCGCCGTTTCCGCAGGAAACGCTTTGCGCAGCGCCAAACTTTCTGCGCATTTCGCCAGCATCACATCCGGCATTTTCTCCCACAACTTATTTTCTGCCACGGCATAGGACGTATAGAGCGCTACCGCATACAGCGGCTCCGCAAAATCTCTGCGCACTATCCCTATTCGCGCCGCAGCTGGCGGCTTTTTACTCAGCCAAACCTCATGCCATACCTCATCATCTCCACACCACCACGGCCCAACCTGCCCGCCATATTGCAGGCTGCGTTCTGCTAACGCCCGATAGCCATCTATCCCCACCTGCAACGTTAACCGCCGCTTCTCCCCAGATCCTCGTACTATCGCATACATCTGTCGCTGAAAGGGATTTAACCTAAGCGCTTTTGCCGCCTCTAAAAAATACGCCAATTCTATATCATTTAAATCTGGCGCAATAACCGAGCGTATCAGCTCTGCTTGCTCGCGTTGGTAGTTTTCTACCGGCGCCGGAGCTGCTTTCACTATCTCGCTGCCATGCGTGTCATTGTTCATTTGCTTACTGCCTCCTGCATTGTTTCCGCTAACACACTGATAATGATGTCGCGCTCTGCGCCGGTTTCCAGTTCGATTGGGCGCCGCAAATAGTCTGGTACATCTATGCGTTCTATATAATATGCTTCATATCCCTCGCCGGTGTGGCGATAATACAGTTGTATTTGAAAATATTCGCTTGCCGCATACAATGAATAACTTCCAAATGTCTCTTCATCATGGAGTTCAGGTATTCCGCTATCACAATACTGCAATTGCAGCGCTGTTGTCACGTCCTTGCCCAGCCACTGCAATATATTGGCGTACAGTTGTTTGCGCTGCGCATCATATAGCCGTTGGTATTTGGCCAGCAGCCGTTGCTGCCGATTGTGCTCTCTATTTTTGCGCTCTTCTTCCCATTGCGCAACCGCCTGTTGTATCGTTGCTTTTGCTGTACTTGATTCGTTCATTGTGCTTTTGTTACCGGCCATCCAAAGCCGGTAATACCTCCTGTGTTTTTTTCCTTGCTGGCGCCCCTTGACACGAATCCCCTTAATCTGCTATACTACTAGTAGTATAGTAGCGCCGTACCGTCGGGGACGGCGAGGGTTGAAACCGCTACGTTGCCGGCATTGCCGGCTTTTTTTTATGCCTTGTTTGCCTATTCGCTTGCATTCGCCTCACTTATCGCGGATTCTATCCGCTGCATCGCTAAATCTAACAGCACAACAGAGCCATCGCTGGCCGGGCTTCCGGCCCGCAGCCGCCGAATTGTGTTTAAATTTACTCCGCTTACTCGCGACCATAAAAAATCTGGTACGTTCAGCTCTTTGCGCTTCTCCTCTAGCGTCTCAAAATCTGGCGCCGTTATGATGGCAACCTTTAACGATTTTTGTATGGTTTTTCGTAATCTCATTCTCTGCTCCTTGTTTGTTTGTTGTTGTTTATTTGTTTTTCAACCCTCGCCGGTTCATATTACCGGCGCTAATTAGAGTATACCATATAAAATATTTAAAGTCAATAATATTAAGCTTATTTAATAACACGCAATATTTTCTCATACTTTGGTTTTTGCTCTTTAGGGTACAGTTAATGGTTATATATGCCTTATCAGTGACACATGAGTAATAATATGATATGATATTCTTAAGCCTTTGTTGAAAAAAAAGCTGGGGGAATATGCCAAAAAAGCCATTTGTTGAAGTTTTCCGTGGATGGATAACTGAGTATGAACAAAAAAATGGATTGTTTCATCTTAAAAACCGTGAACTTGCTGCACGGATGGGGATAACAGACCAAACATTGGGCCGCTGGATTCGTGGATTAAATATTCCCGAGCGTATTGGTTGCTTACGAATTGCGCGTTTTTTTGATCTGGAGGTGGATGAAGTGCTGCAAGCTGCGGGATATTTGTCGCGCTACGAAAGCATTGATGAGCTGCTGGCGTTTTTAGACGCAAACCCGGAAATGCCCGAACGCGAATTTATCGGCGTGTATTTGCCTGTGTTGCGCTCTGAAGCATGGCTGAACAGCAAAAGCCATTGGAAAAGCGATGTGGATGAGCTGCTGTTAGATGAATTTGTGGACGTTCGTGAAAAATGTGTGCGCATCTCTAAAATTTTATATGCATGGTCTATAGACCCAAAACGCGAAGAAGAATTGCATTAAGCAACACCGCCTAACAAAAGGATAGAACAATAAAAGATGAATCAGAAAAAATTCTGGGAATTCAACCCTTACGGATTGGTATTTATTATTATTTTATTACCTTTCATCTTATTAGTATTCTCTGCTTGGATATTTTCAAAATTTGCGCCAAGTCAATTTTCTAGCGGGGTAGACCTGTTAACCGTTACCGGCGCAATTATGGGCGCCGTTTTCACCATTGGCGGTTTAATTGTTGCCTTGGCTTCGGTTATTTCATTGCTTACTACCCGTGATAATGTAAATAAAATTATAGATGAACGTTATCCCGAGTTATTAGGGTATATTCATTCCTATGAAGCGAATCGAAAATTTGATGCTGCCAAGTGGGATGAAGCCGATGAGATGGCCAAAAAAGCGTTAGAGGAAAACCCAAAATTACCAGATTTTAGTTTAGAATTCAGCTTAAAATTATATGATGTATATGCTATGAATTTTGTCCCATTAAATTCCCCAGTAACAGTATTAAGGTATTCGAGCGAAGAGATTAATTATGGGCTGATAAATCATCGTCCAAATCCGCCAGAAGCTTCATTAGTAGAATATTGGCTCAAAGAAGCTTTAAAATTAGAGAATTCAAAAAAACTTGTAGTTTTTCAGAATTTGGTGCTTTTATATGGCGGGTTAGGAGAATATGCTGAAATGATTGCAGTTTTACGGAAGAGTTTGGAGCAATTTCCTGCATTAATGAAAATATTTCGCGAGCCTCAAAATCTTTCTATAGTAGCTTATGCCTGTATAGAAGAGCCTAATCCTGCAAAATCATTTGAAAAGTTATCCGAATTGCTTGGCGGAGATATAAACACAGATAAACAAAAATTTATTACAAACATTACCGAAAAAATTTCTGATTATACTCATCCAAATTTATGGTATTTTTTGCAACGTACAAATGAAAAAATGGATAGAATATCAATATATGAAGTAAAAAATAGATTGCCAGTTTTGCAAGTTTATAAGTGTAATGATGATTCTGGTAAATGCTGGGCAGGAAACGGTTTACGGATACCAGAAGAACGAGACGTATATTTATCACCGGAAGAACTGTATGATGAAATTCAAAAGAAATATATTCTTGTTTGTGAATATCAGCCTTAATATGCAATAAAACCAGCGTTTCGGCGCTGGTGAAGATTGAAGAAAAAGGGAGTGAACCAATGGCAAAAAAATTTCTGTGGCAAAGAACCATTACAAACGCCTACTTGGGAAGATCGAAAATAGTGAAAGGCGCCACCCGCGCAGAAGTACAACGGCTGGCAGCGCTGGAATTAGCTAAATGGGCAGAGGAAGAAAAACAGAAAAAAACAAAAATGCAACAAGCTTTTGAAAAAAAGACCCAGCAAGAATATCTGCTTGCGCTGGAAGAACAGGCCCGGCAAAACTCTGAAGAAGCCCAGCAGCGCATCGATGCATTGCAACACCTGTTGGCGCAGCGCACACCCATGCAACCTTATTTCCATTGGGAATCCTTTAAAAAAGCTACCGCATATCCACCTTTCAAATTCCAAGAACCTTACCCCAACCTGAATAGCATCCAACAAGAATTAAAAATACCTCCACGCTCACTATTAGAGAAAATTGCCCCAGCGCTGAAAACAAAACGCGAAGCCTTGGAAGCAGAAGCTCAGCGTTTGTTTGAAGCAGCTGTTACAGCCTATGAGCAGCGCAAAACTGCTGCTCTTGAAAAACATGAACAACACCAAAAATACTTTGCCAAAATGCAGGTTGATTTTAATCGTTCCATCGATAAAAAGCAAACCCAATTCTCCCAAGGCGACGCCGAAACCGTACAATGGGTCATGACACAGATTTTGGAGAAATATCAGTTCCCTGAGGATGTGTATTTGGATTTTGAAGTAGATTATGAGCCATCTAGCCAAACAGCAATTATTACAGCGCAAGTACCCAATCTTGAGGAAATTCCTCGCATTATTGGCTATAAATTTGTAAAAGGTGAGAAAAAAATTGCGCCAATAGAAATGAAACAAAAAGAGTTTGAACAGTTTTATGATTCGCTGATTCAGCAACTGGTATTATTCGTTATCCATATCGTCTTCCAAAATACCTCTTTGCCACCCATTCAATCGGTTGTTTTTAATGGTTGGGCAACCGGCATAAATCCCAAAACAGGTTTGGAATTTACCAACTGCATTATTTCCGTGCAAACGCAGCGCGAACAATTTGTATTGCTGAACCTCGCTAAGGTAGACCCCAAAGCATGTATCCGCGAATTAAAAGGCTTAGTTGCTGGCCCATTGGCGCAGCTTGCACCGGTAAAACCACTGCTAGACCTGAACCGCGCAGATAGCCGGTTTATTGCCGCGCGCGAAATATTGGAAAATATGGATACGACCGAAAATTTAGCCGAAATGGATTGGGAAGACTTTGAACACCTCGTTCGCGAATTGTTTGAAAAAGAATTTGGAGGCGAAGGCTCTGAAGTGCATGTTACCCAAGCCAGCCGCGATAAAGGGGTAGACGCCGTTGCCTTTGACCCCGACCCCATACGCGGGGGAAAATTTGTCATTCAGGCAAAACGCTATAATAATGTTGTTCCAGTAGGCGCCGTTCGGGAATTGTATGGAACCATGATCAGCGAAGGCGCCACAAAAGGCATTCTTGTCACTACCAGCTATTACGGCAATGATGCGCGCGAATTTGCCAAAGATAAACCCATTGCGTTAATCGATGGAACAAATCTGGTATACATGTTTTCCAAACATGGGTACCAAGTAAAAATTGAATTGCATTAAAAGCGTTTCAAAAGATTATAGCGCCGGCCCCGAAGAACCGGCGCTACTGGCGCGGCTGGCCACCTTAAACATTCCTGCCTTTTAATACCTGAACCACATCTGCCTTGCGGCAAAACATATAATGATCCAAATATAACCAGCCTTCCAACTTTCCATCCTCAATCAGCTTCAAAATCAACATACGGGTAACATGCAACTCTTTTGCCACATGCGTAACCATCTCTACATCCGCCGGCATGGTTCCTTGCAGCGCCATAACCCGTGTTATTTTTGGCATATAGCACATTTCCTCTCTTTTGTAATTTTATAGTATATGTTATACTTAGAACTATGCTGATGTCAATGGTAAAACAGGAGGTTTTGTACGATGCGTCATATTCCCGAACGAGGTATCTTCCCATCACTGCAAACATTTTTCCGCGGACAAAAGGCAGCGCAACTGTTCGAACAGCAAGAGCATTTGCCATGGTTTGTGCAAATATTAATTTATGCTACCAGTTTCGCCACATTGTATGTCTTTGGCGCAGCCAACATCATGGAAATACTGCGCAATGGCTTGGCGCCGGTTTCGGTGTTATCGGCGGCGCTGCTGCTCTTATTATTTTTGATGATCTTCAGCGCCGATCGCAGTTTTGCGGTAACGATACCGCGCATTCCTATTTTAGCGCAGCGCCGGCAATGGGGGTTGCTGTTCGAACACCTGATGTTTGTCATCAGCTATGGCGTTATTTTAATTGCCACCTACGCCATCGTCATCTATCACGCCGAAACAAATGTACAGGCGCTATTGGCCGGCGTATCGCTGATACCTGCCGCCTTGTTTCTGCCACTGCTGATTATGCGCTCGATTATGCAAGTGTGGACGATTGCGCATGGGTATTTAATTGCGCACAAATTAGAGGCGCAATGGAGCACGTTCGAACACACCGGCGCGGCGCTGTTGGGCGGCTCGATCATCACGCAAATACAATCGGCGCACATCACGCAGCTACCGTTAGGCGAGCAGCTGCGCATGTTTCACTTGCTCATCAATCCGCCGGCGCTGTTGCCTGGGCAATGGCAGTTTTGGCGCAATAGCGTGCGCATCCAGCGCCGCGAAGTCGAACGGCAGCGCCGCGAACAAATTGTATCGGTGTTCGAACAGATCACCGGCAATACCGCTGAGGTGTTCGAACAAAATGCACGCAATGCAGCTGAGGTGTTCGAACAGTCTGAGATATCGCCAGAAACACACCCGAAACAGGCAGCGTATGCTGCGCCAGCGCGAAAACGTTCCGCCGCTGCGCGCATTGCCCCCACTACCGAAGAGGTGGATGAGGCGCTGCTGCAACGCGCAAAATCGGTGTGGCGCACTGGCATGCGGGTACGCGATATGGCGCGTGCGCTGCATATCGCAACATCTACCGCAAGCAAATATCATGCGTTGGTGCGGCGCGATGTTTCTCTTTCTGCCGGGCAAACGGCGCCAACATAGCCTAAAATTGGCTTTTGAACGAGTCGTTTCGCAACTCGGCAAAAAAGCGCTCTGTAACCAGCTCTTAAAACTGCTTCAAAAATGCTTTATAGGCCGTCAACCCGCTAAACAAGCGGACTGAAGGTTTTCGCAACTCGAGGCCATTTTGGAGGTAAAAACGAGTTGCGAAAAATGCATAATTATGCTATAATAAAGATATCTGGAAAGAAAATTTTGACTGCGTACAATGCGAAAATAGGCGCCTGTACAAACGAAGTGGGCAAATATGCCTTCTGAACGCAGCGAAAATAGCTGCGGTTTCATTGCCATTCGATCCGTTGAGGATACTGAAAGAATGACAACGC
>JAJYBV010000108.1 GCA_021778805.1 Chloroflexota bacterium
GCAGGCGCAACGCCTCGGCTGTACGCTCTACCAAGTCCGGGCTCGTTTATGGGATGACTACCTTACTCAGGAGTTACTCAACCCGCGCATTCCTGTCTTGTCCCATTCGTAAGCGAAAGTCCTATATTTATTAGAAATGTTCAGGCAATTTTGAAAATATATACAAGATTACCTGAACAATCATAAAATTTTATACATTTTGAAGTAGATTCTGCGCAGATTTCACACCGAATTAGGACTATATTTTTGATGAATTATCGGTATAATAAAAGTTGCAGCAGAATGATTCACCTCTAATACATTAATAATTTTATGCTAATAATTGTAATAATGAAAACTTTTTAGGGAAGCGCCAAAGGGGAACAATAATTAAAACCCGATTGCGCAACTGCTCCGGTTGCAGATGTTCCGTCGTTCCATTGTGCTGCACCTGCTGACTCAACAATATTCCAAGAGTTAGGTTCATATTCTTGGTTTGACCAAGTGATATAATTCGGGTATTTGCCAGAATCACTGTAATATTTTGAGCAATCACCGTTTTGGAAAAAGAATTCAACTGCTTGCATTTTAGGTTCGGCAAAATATCCAAAATCACACCACCAGTTAGAGGCGTCTGGAACGCAAGCAGCGTTTTGTACTCGAGTCCAATTAGTGTAGCAAATATTAGACCACCGCATTTGTAAATAGCCTACAGTTGCTCCGCCTGAAGTTTTTAAATTAATTGCATATACATTCGAAGTATTGTCAGAACAACCAGTCGCCGCAGGATCGGTATTGTTGCATCCACCGCTCCAAGCTCCAGGGGTTCCTCCGGAACATGTGGCGGCAAAGGCCAAATTTTTAACCAAAGAAATTCCCTTTACACTGTACGAAGAGAAAGTAATTCCCAATAGTAATACCAATATTGGAATTACAACAAAACGACGTTTTTTTCATGACCATGATATCACTCCTATCGATGTAGTGGTACATAATTCAACCAGAAAGTACCGTCTTGTGTATAAATTACATTTTTATAAGCTTCCATTATGTCAATGATACATCCTGGCTGTATGCTTCAAAGAGCACACAACCATTATAAAAAAACTTGCGATCTGTTGTCAAGACAACAGATCGCAAGTTCAAATATATTTTTTTGAGAATAAAAGAGAAATATTCGTATATAGCCGTAAATATGATAGGAAAAAGGCATTTCCAAAATTAATCATGCATGTAGTTATTTCGAAGCAACTACTTATTATCTTCAAGTTCCGGCAGCGTTTTGCGCATGTAAAGCTCTCTGTGCCGAACATGGAACCCAATGCGTTCGTAAAGCTGAATGGCCGATGTATTTTGATCCCACACATGTAAGTCTAAATGACGCACTTGATAGGTATGAGCCTCGGATTCAATGTATTCCAAAAGAGATTGCGCTACTCGCATACCACGCCACTCGGGGTGCACAACAACCCGTTTAATGTATCCCACATCAGAAACTACCACCGATGGCGCCAGCAGCAATTCTGCTTTTGCTATAGCGCGGAAAGGTAATTGCGTCTCAACGGCCTCATTCAGTTCCGCTACGAATATGATATTTCTTTCGTGAACCGATGGATCGACGGAGCCAAAATATTTCTCTACTTCTTTGCTCAATTCTCGATGCGGCGAGGAACTGAATGTGTCCAGCCAATTTACGCAAGCAATATCTTCGTTTGTGGCTATGCGGAAATGATACATTTGCGAATGGGTAAATGGAGCAGCCGACATATATATGTTACCTGCTTTGTTTGGAAGGAAGCTTGAGTAAAGAAAGAAACGCTGCTACAGTAGGGATCATGTAGACCAATCCGAGCGCCACATGGTCCGAAGATGGGCCACTTAAGATTTGATAGATTCCATATGCGCCCAGTCCAATTCCTAAGAACAGCAGCATAAATATACTTTGAATGCTTTTTGACATAATAATTCTCCTCTTGACTACGTAATCGCAGGTATTTATTCAAATTATAGCACTGTTCTCGGCTGCAAGCAAAATAGTGTGATGTCCTGTATCGGGTATTTTCAGCGCATATTGGCTAATTCCTTGCTTGAAACTATACAACACCTTGGGATTTACGCTACAATATGAATACGTATTCTGTGGTCAGTTTTTTTACTGTTTATATAACGTTATGCGCGGCTTCGCCGATTAGGAATAGTAAGTACTTTACAAGATTTCCGAAAAATATACGGCTCAGCCATTTGAGCAGACGGAAAAAAGGGAATTTGCCTCGTTTTCCGCATTTAGCGCATATTTAAGTGGAAGGTTTCGGCGTTGCCGCGCTCTTCGTTGTATCACACCATGCGGCATTTACGTCACACATTACGGTATTTTACCGTGTATTATTAGAAAGCAGATTTGAACCATGTTCAAACAAAATCCACAACGCTTAAAAAAGAAAGCGGATCAAGCAGGAGCAAGGCCAACCCACGCTATGAGTAACCAAAACACTCCTCCGGGACCCCAGCAGCAGCGCCCCAACGGCGGCCCGCCGGATGGCGCACAGCAACCGCCGCGCAATACAGGGGGAAGCTGGGCGCTTCGTATCGCGATTATAGCGGTAATTGCGCTGTTAGCCTATAATTTTTACCAATATTTCACAAATTCAAATGCGCCGGCAAATACTTCTGTTTCCTACAGCTTCTTTTTACAGCAGTTAAGTAATAATAATGTTGATACCGCCATCGTCCAAAACGGTACTGTAACCGGAACATTTAAAGTTCCGCAAACGTATCCGGCTGGTTCTTCTACCAAAGTGACCAATTACCAAACCTATGAAATCGGCGGGAATGATCCAACATTGGAATCTCAGCTTATCGACCATAATGTAAGTTTTGATTCCAAGCCGCCCGATCAAGGCAATCAATGGCTGATGATTATTGTGGAATTTGTGCTTCCCACTGTGCTGATTATCGGCGTATTCCTGTTCTTCACACGGCGCGCCGCACAGTCGCAGCAAAATATCTTCAATTTTGGCCGCAGCCGCGCAAAATTGATTATGGAAGACCGCCCATCTACTACATTTAATGATGTCGCCGGTGTAGATGAAGCCAAGGCTGATTTGGTGGAAATTGTGGATTTCTTGAAAAGTCCCCAAAAATTCCAGCGCCTTGGCGGCAGAATTCCCCGCGGCGTATTGTTGGTCGGCCCTCCGGGAACCGGTAAAACATTGCTCGCGCGCGCCGTGGCAGGTGAAGCGCAAGTGCCGTTTTTCTCCATGTCTGGCTCGGAGTTTGTAGAGGTGCTGGTTGGCGTTGGCGCCAGCCGCGTGCGTGATTTATTTGATCAGGCAAAACGCGCCTCTCCAAGCATTATTTTTATTGACGAAATCGACGCTGTTGGCCGACAGCGCGGCACCAGCTTAACCACTAACGATGAACGCGAGCAAACTCTTAACCAGCTGCTGGTAGAAATGGATGGCTTTGAATCGCATCAAGCTGTCGTCGTTATTGCCGCTACAAACCGCCCGGATGGCTTAGACCAAGCGCTTCTGCGTCCCGGACGCTTCGATCGCCGCGTTACGGTAGATCGCCCCGACTGGAAGGGCCGCATGGCTATTCTTGCTATTCACTCGCGCTCGGTGCCCTTATCAAGCGACGTTGATTTGCAAACTCTTGCGCGGTTAACTCCCGGCATGGTGGGCGCAGATCTTGCCAACTTGGTTAATGAAGCGGCTTTGCTCGCCGCGCGGCGCAATCTTGATAAAGTAACGATGAAAAATTTTGAGGAAGCGCTGGATAAAATTCAGCTCGGCGCCGAACGCCCGCTGGTTCTTACGGAAGATGATCTGCGGATTGTCGCTGTCCACGAAGGCGGCCATGCGCTGGTTGGTTTGCTTTCCGAACATTCCGATCCGGTAACGAAAGTAACCATTGTTCCCAGAGGGCAGGCGTTAGGTGTTACTATGGCCACTCCGTTGGATGATCGCTATAATTACTCGAAAGAGTATTTATTTACACGTATTATGTTTGCGTTAGGCGGCCGCGGAGCTGAAGATGTTGCGCTGGGCAGTATTACAACCGGCGCTGAAAACGACTTTCAGCAGGCAACCGGTATTGCGCGCCAGATGGTTACCCGCTGGGGTATGAGTGAACGTGTGGGTTTAATTTCCTTTAGTGACAGACCCAGCCCGTTTACCGGTATGATGGATTCCGGCGGCAAAGAATATTCCGAGGAAACCGCTAAAGCTATCGATGAAGAAGTGCATCGTATTATTGAAGACGCTTACAGCAAAGTAAAAACGCTGCTATCAACTCATCGCGCTACACTGGATCGCATCGCGCAAGAGCTTCGTAAAAACGAAATCTTGAACGCGGATCAATTGCGGGCTATTCTCATAGCCACCGGCGCTATAGACGCTGCTACCGCGCATGCGCAGGAAAACGGCGGCGCATCTCTTTCGTAGCATCGGATTATAAGGGAAATAACTTTTTAGGGCGCAACCTTACATTTTGAGATTTTGGCCGGCGTTGCGGGTGTTCATGTTCCGCAGCGCCGGTCGGCTATTTATGCCCGCAGGCGGATTTCATTTATAAAAAGATATTTTGGGGGACGCCCTAAACCCCGCGCAAGGGGCTGTTGCCCCTTAAGAATCCCCGGTGTGCGGTGCGCAAAAATCATTTGCCCAAAACAAAATTTGTGCGCGATCGGGCCATAAAACGAACACCACATGATGAATCATGTGGCTTGTTTCCTCACCTCATCCACCTGAGATGCCGTGCAAAATACTCATTATTTTGCATGAATCGCAATTTTAAAACAAACACCGCGCGGTACACATTGAGGCAATGCAATCCGGTAGGGGCGACCCTTGCGGTCGCCCTTGCTTCTCGGCAATCAATATTTCCCTGCGAAAAATTTTTATAAAAAAATAATTTTGGGGGGCGCCCCAAACCCCGCGCAAGGGGCTGTTGCCCTTACGAATCCCCATATGTGCGGCGCGGTATTTGTTTATAAAAAGATATTTTTGGGAGGCGCCCCAAACCCTGTGCAAGGGGCTGCCGCCCCTTATGTATCCCCATTTATGCCGCGCGGTGGTTGTATATAAAAAGATATTTTGGGGGACGCCCCAAACCCCGCGCAAGGGGCTGCTGCCCCTTACGTATCTTTCGGTTTATTTTGGTTATTGTGAAGCGCTAAGATTTTGTGGCCATCATTTTTTGAGGATACTCTGCGGCAATATATACTATGCTGGTAGTCAAAAAAACCTCTTAAGATTGATGGAGATATGAAAACATGCAAATACAGGGAGTTTATTCACCTGAAACATACCCGGAAACCGCTTCAATTAATGATATTGCCAGAGCCGCCGCTGTGCAATTGCGCATTACTGCTGCCCAAGCCGAAAAAACTATTTTGCTGCTGGATGATGGCAATACCGTTCCCTTTATTACCCGGTACCGCAAAGAAGCTACCGGCGGATTAAATGAAGAACAGATACAAGATATTGAAGATCTTGCCGATTCTCTGCGGACTTTGCATGAACGCAAAGGCACTGTGCTTCGGGTGATTTATGAGCAAGGAAAGTTAACACCGGAATTGGCTGCGGCAATTTTCAGTGCGCAAACGTTGCAGGCAGTGGAAGATTTATATTTGCCTTATAAGCCAAAACGGAAAACCCGCGCCAGCATCGCGCGTGAAAAAGGTTTGGAGCCGCTGGCGATAAATATTTTGAATCAGAGTTTTGCCGGCGCGCGAAACGCTCAAGAATTATATGACTCTTTTGTCGCCTCGCTGATTCAACCGGAAAAAGGCGTGTTAACCGCTGAAGACGCCATAGCCGGCGCTAAAGATATCTGCGCGGAAATAATCTCGGAAAACGCCGAACTGCGCGCGGTGTTTCGCGCTATGTATCTGAAAAAAGGCGAAACGAAAGCCAAAGCTGCCGGCAACGCCGAGGAATTGCAGCAAAAAGATCCTAAAGGCGTGTATTCAGTGTATTATTCTTTTAATGAATCTGTTGAAAAACTGGCTCCTTATCAAATTTTGGCGTTGAACCGGGCGGAACGCGAGGATATTGTGCGCGTAGGCGTTGATATTTTAAGTGAAGACGCATTATCTGAAATTAGCCGCGCTTACCCCATTCAGGGTGATTCACCATTTGCGCGCAGTTTAGCCGAGGCCGAAGCTGATAGTTTTAAAAGACTGCTGGCGCCTTCTATCGAAAGAGAAACACGCGCAGAACTGACCAAACGCGCCGAGGAACATGCTATTCGTGTGTTTGCGGAAAATTTGCGCAACTTGCTTATGCAGGCTCCGCTGCGCGGCAAAAGAATCCTTGGGGTTGATCCCGGATTTGTAAGTGGATGCAAACTGGCGATTATCGATGAAACCGGCAAATATATCGAAGGATTAAATATCTATCCGCACCCACCTCAGCAACGCTGGGACGCCGCTAAAAAGATTTTGAAAGAATTAGTGGCTAAACATCGGATAGACGCTATCGCTATCGGCAATGGCACAGCTTCGCGTGAAACTGAACGCCTTGCCGCTGATGTTATTGCAGAGCTTGCAGAAGCGCAGGCTGCGCATATTCCGGGCTACACCATTGTCAGCGAGGCCGGCGCCTCCGTCTATTCTGCCTCTGAAATTGCGCGGCAGGAATTTCCCGATTTAGACGCTACAGAACGCGGTGGTATCTCCATCGCGCGTCGCTTGCTAGACCCGCTTGCTGAATTGGTTAAAATAGATCCCAAAGCAATTGGTGTTGGCATGTATCAGCATGATGTTGATCAGAAAGAGCTTGCGAAAGAACTGGAAAGGGTAGTTACTTCTTGCGTAAATTTCTCTGGCGTAAATATAAATACGGCTTCGGCGGCGCTGTTAAAATATATTTCGGGTATAACGTCGCGAACAGCTGAGGCAATCGTAAAGCACCGAGAGAAGAACGGCCCGTTTACATCGCGAGAGCAAATTGCAAAGGTTAGCGGGGTTGGCCCGGCAACATTTGTGCAAGCCGCAGGATTTTTGCGAGTTCCCGCCAGCAAAGAACTGCTGGATAATACATTTATTCACCCGGAAAGCTACGACGCTGCTCGAAAACTTTTGAATAGTATCCCCGGTGATGGCGAGGAAATTGCAGTGCGCGTAAGCGGGTGGAAAAATTTACTGCAATTGCAAGAGAAAAAATCGAAAAAGAATCTTTTAGAGGAAACTGCGCAAAAAATCGGTGTCGGAGCGCTGACACTTCGCGATATGATTGAAAGTTTAGAGAAAACCGGGGTAGATCCTCGGGATGAGCTTACCCCACCTTTGCTGCGGCGCGATGTTTTAAGTATAGATGATTTGCATGAGGGAATGCTTGTACAAGGCGTGGTGCGCAATGTGGTTGATTTTGGCGCGTTTATCGATATCGGGGTAAAAAAAGAAGGTCTTGTCCATATTTCCGAGCTTTCAGATCAATTTGTGAAAGATCCGCTGAAAGTGGTGTCCGTTGGGGCAATTGTAAAGGCTCGGGTACTTGGTGTTGATAAAGCGCGCGGCCGAATTCAATTAAGTTTACGTAATATTCCCAAAGAAGACTAAATTGTAAAATATACTCAACCCTTGTAAAAAAAGCAACAAATAGTGTATATATTGAATAGTACACATTGTTACTTTCTTTGAAAGGTTGATTGAAGATGAATAGTGAACACAATAAAGTTGTCGCGGCGTTGCTTGCTATATTTCTCGGTAGTTTTGGAATTCACAAATTCTATTTAGGTAAAATCGGTCAAGGTGTCGTCTACCTTTTATTTTGCTGGACTTTTATTCCCGGTATTATTGGCTTTATAGAAGGTATATTTCTGATTGCTATGCCCGATTCGAAATTTAACGCTCAATATAATCAACAACAAATCAGGTAAAGCAGCGTGGCCATACTTGGCGGCAAGGGTTATAAATAGGGCCAAGATTTATGACATATTGACCATATTTCATGATAAAATATGGTCATGAAGGTAAGCCAATAGCCAAACAAGCTGGAGGCGCCTATAAAACGGACTGGAGATGGTTCAAGGCAGGGGAATTGGATGCCTATCCATCCGCAACGGGAACGATTATCGTGCGGGACAAAGCCGATGAGAAACCGTTGACGGGCAGAGTAGCATTGTATGCGCAAGTCTCATCGGCTGGGCAAAAAGAGGATCTCGAACGGCAATGGCATCGGCTCAAAGATGACGCAGCCGCCAAGGGATATCAGGTAGCCAAAGAAGTCGTAGAGATTGCCTCCGGACTGAATGAGCATCGCCCCAAATTGGAGATGCTGCTCAAAGATCGTTCGATGGGAACCATCATTGTCGAAAATAGGGATCACCTGACGCGATTTGGGAGCCATTCTATTGAAACCTTGCTGGAAGGACAAGGACGCAAAATCGAAATGCTCTTTCTGGGAGATACCGGAGATGAGCTGGTGGATGATTTTGTTGTTGTTATAATGAGTATGGCGGCCAGAATCTATGGAAGACGAAGCAATAAAAACCGAGTCAGGCGCCTGCGTTCCTGCATTGAGCAGGTGATGCATGAACCGGAAAGCCAGGAAGGGAAATAACGGGTGGAAGTCCTAACGGGATATAAAACGGAACTCAAACTGGATAACAAGCAGCGAACCCTCTGCCAGAAGCATGCAGGCGCTGCCCGTTTTACCTATAATTTTGGACTGGTCCGCAAACAGGAAGAAGCCAAAAAACGCAAGGAAGCCGGAGATCCCTCCACCGTCAAGATTCCCACTGCCAAGGACTTGCACAAAGAAATCGTCAAACTCAAACACACGCCTGAGAAGAACTGGCTGGCAGAAGTCTCCAAATGCGATCCACAACAAGCCCTCCGAGATCTTGATAGCGCCTATCAACGGTTCTTCAAGAAGCAGTCAAAATATCCCAGGTTGAAGAAAAAAGGCAAGAGTCAGGACAGCTTCTATCTGGAAGGAACGATCCATGTGGGAGACACATGGGTGCAGCTTCCGGTGTTGGGGAAAGTGGCGCTGCATGAAAAGAACTATATCCCCACCGATACCGGCGAAGGAGCAACGGTTCTGCGGGAACCGCCCACCTACAGCAAGAATACCAATGGAACGAATAAAAACGCTGCGG
>JAJYBV010000109.1 GCA_021778805.1 Chloroflexota bacterium
GTGTCATGACCTTCCGAACGGAACCAGGATTTCTCCTGACCGAGTCTGGTGAACGTGCCCTTGCGGGACTGGGCCTGGACTTTCGTGGCCGAAGCCACTGAGTCTTCAGCTCAGTGGTTGTTCACTGCGTATTTCACTTCAGCAGTATTGTTTGAACAAATATATTTACAATACTACTAAATATTTGTAAAACAATACCTACAGTTAATCCTGCCGCCAGCCCCAAACCAAACACGCCCCAGCGGTTCACCCCAGTGCCTACATTGCCGCCTTGCACTATCAGCGCAATAATATATGCGTCAAACAATATGGAAAACGGAATTGCAACTAAAGCTCCCAACAAAATGTAGACGCCTACTTGTGAAAAATCTGGATTAGCGCTGGATATAAGTGTTGAAATATATGTCAGCGCGCCGGCGTTATTGATCATCACAAATCCAATTCCGGCTAATATAGTCATAATAAATTGCAGAATCGCAATCGGCGTATATGCCATGGCAAGCGGCCGGATTGCTCTGCGGTAGCGTGTTTTGAATGATCCTAAACTTGCATCGGCAACACCGGCTAAATATAACACAAATGTAAAAAAAATGCCGGCATTTGAAAGCAATATAGAGACGACCATTGATATAACTTCATATATCAATAAATTATGCAATTGCGCGTCGGTTGGAATTGCTTGGCTTGTTCCGTTTGGATTGTGTGTATTGAGAATCTGCACAATTTGAATAAATAATTGATATAGTGGCTGAAAAGAAACTGCAATAAAAAAGCTTATTCCAATGACTGGCAGTAAAATATTTGTTAAAATAGAAATAATTGTCCACGACGGTTTATCGACATTTGCCCAGCGCGCAATATTGCGCCGAGAATTTCTTACACCGATGGAAAACCATGCTTGCAGTAAATTGCCCTGCGCCGGCGGTATTTCTTCAATGGGTTCATTCATATCACGCGGTTTTACCCAATAGCCCTTGGGATATTGGATCTGTGGCGGCTGAAACATTGGATTATACCCATACATATTCGGATTGGGATTTTGCGGCGGCTGTGTCATAGCTGCTTTACCTCTTTCTTTAAGCCAAATTGCCATACAATTTTCGGTTCAAACAGAATTTTTGCAAAAATACAATCAACAAATTCTGTATCTATTGAAAACAAACCATTGCTTTCCAAATTAAAAGTTAAGAATCCACGCAATAAGTATAATTCAGTATCTCACCTAATTAACAAAAGAACAAGCTAACGGCGGAAAAACACTTGCGCGGCAACAAATTTCTCGCCCGTTGCATAATCCAGCGCTTCAATATATAAACTTGCTCTGTCAGCGACATTTTCCGATAAATATGCTGTAACTGCAACGATATCCCCAGATTTCGCCGAACGCAAATATGCAATTTCAAGCCGTTCTATCTGCGCATCGCGCAAAGAGCCACTTTTATCATTTTGCTGAGCTGCAGCGATAGTTGCGGCTTCGCACACCCAATCCACATACACGCAATTATTAATGTGCTGCATTTGGTCAGATTCATAGCGCCGTGCAGTAAATAATAGCGGATTGCCCAGCAGAACTTCCGTGGAAATTCGGCGCAATTTGTGAGCAGGATCCGTGGCGCTGCCCGGCGCAACCGGAATAGCGCGCGCTATCTCTTCGGGAATGCGCTGCAGTGATTGCTCATCTCGCTGAATATACGCCCATGTGGCGGATCCTGCGCCGATTATATGTCCGTCTGTTTCTGATGTGAGAATATAGTCACGCACTGCGCTTACCCGAGAATAAGACTTCACCCATGTTTCCATCCGGATAGGTTCACCGCTTCGCGCCACGCCACGCAAGTCGATACTTTGATCGCGAATCACCCAGCCTTCACCACGATCTTTATACCACTGCGGGCTAAATCCCGATGCCGCAGACGCCAAATTTGCCGCGAGTTCAAAATAGCGCGCCAGTCCTCCCATATCAATACTGCCATCAGCGCGCGGCTCATATGCGCGAATGGCGTCATACGCCAAGAAATGATTATCTTCGCGGCGATATCCGTTTTGTTGCGTCATTGAACAGGTTACCTTTCTTCTGCGCAAGCTCTACTTTGCGCTTTCTATGTACAATACAATGATAGTATAAACGAATACCAGATGTTTATAAATATTATTTGATTTTTGGGAAGGCGCCTCAAGCCTCGCGCAGGGGGCTGCCGCCCCTTACGTATCCCTGGAGAGATTATAGACCGCGCGGGATATACGCAATTTCCAGCGCGTCGGCAATTTTTTTAGCCGTTATTGCGGCCCGCTGCCGGCCAATTACTAGTGAAGATTGTTCCTCAATTTCCCGTATGATCTGTGTGATAACCGGCGCGGTCAACGGTGTTGGGCGCGATATTTGCTCCGGTGAAATTTTTACGGCGCGCAGCGCATCATCGCAAAAAATCTCCGCCGAAGCGCCAAGCATAGGATATGCCGTTGTTACAATGATGTTGACTAATTTTTGTGTTAAGTTCATTGGAGCAATTGAGGCGTAGCCGTTCGCAATTAAAAACGCCACCGCTTCTCGCAACCGCAATCCCCCAATTTTCAAGGGATGAATAAGATCGTACATCAGCGTTTTGCCGTCGCAATAATCATATATGCGCAGTTCCGGTGAATATTGCTCCAACGGCGGCGAAAGCAAACTTGGCTGAACTTTTTGCAGCGCAATCCGCAATATCGGCGCAATTTCGCGGGAAACCTTCCATTTTTCCCAGCGCTCTATCCCGCGAAAAATCAATTGATTTTCATCAGCCTGAATGTTTTGCTGCGGAAGCTCATGCGATTGCAGCGGCCGAAACACGAACTTTCCTGCGTCCCATAAAAAAAGATTTTCAACAGCGCTTTCACCGGTTCGCTCCATTAAAAATGCGGCGTGAATTTTACCATCCAAAAAATAAATATGCCCCACCGGCATCAATGTTCCCCCCATAGTAACAGGAAACAATGGTGTCAGCTCTAAATCTCCGGTTTTTCTGTCGATAAAAGATAATAACTGGATAATCTCATTTAAATGAATGTCCTGCAATAATCCTTCAGTCACAAAACATTTCTCCGATTCAATAATATGCCTGCTTGTCGTTCTATTTGGCGCTTACAGCTAAGTAAAAATACCGAATACAATCGGCAAGCGCCTCAGATATCCGCGCTACAGCCGTTCTACCACCAATTTGCTGATAGTGCGCAGCGTTGCAAAAACACCGGCGCCCCGCGTTGCTACCGCCTCAAAACAAGGCACATGGTAGCGGTTCAGATATTGCTCTAAAATCGGCGCCGAAAGCGCATCTGCTGCGTCTCTTTTATTCCATTGCATAACAAAGGGAAATTCAGCCAAGTTCTTACCTAAAAGACGCATATTTGCTTCCAATTCTACCATCGCGCCAAGGTTTTCTTCCAGCCGATCGCGCTGCGAATCCGCAACAAACACAACCCCATCAGCGCCTTGCAAAATCGCTTTGCGTGTTTTCTCGTAGCGAATTTGCCCGGGAACAGTAAACAGCATAAATCGCACGCGATAGCCATGAATTGCGCCAAAATCCAGCGGTAAAAAATCAAAAAAGATCGTCATTTCCTGTTCAGTAGCCACCGATAGCAGATCACCCGCGGCGGCTTTCGGTGTTTGTGAATGAATATACTGCACATTGGTTGTTTTTCCGCTGCGCCCGATTCCATAATACACCAATTTACACTGGATTTCTCTGTTTGCCATGTTAATAAGCGCCATTTTCTCGCACCGTCTCTGATTGTATTTGTATTTCCGGATCTTTAAATAAGTCGTGAATAGCTGAAGCAAACGCGCTTTGAAACGTTTCATCTTGCGCCAGTGATACCGCGGCGTCCTCCGGTTCACGGCAAAAATCAGTTACTAACTGCAATAATTCTTGTTCATGCTGCGCCGTTAGCAAACGCACATATCCTTCATGCGCGCCGGAAGCAAATAACACACCCAACAGCCAGTTGGCGCCGATTTTTGTGATATATAGCTGCGACTCCGACCCCGTTAATGATATTGAGGTAAACGCCGCCGCGCCCATCAGTTCTGCCATAGACTGCGCGGAAGCAAATGCGCCGGCGATGGTCGCCCCCAGCGCCGGAGAAGCAGCGCCGCCAATGTACCCGTTTACTGCCGCGGCGCGCACAACAGCGCCCGATACATCTACAATGACGACATATTGAGCATGAACAGTTCCGGCAAAATCTTGTAATCGTTCATCAATCAATCCCATTGGCGCTGCAATTGTCATACTTTCTTCGTATTGAACGGCGTTTGCTGAATATCGCAATCCCCAATATAATAATTGGATCCAACATCTGCAAAAACTGCCACCATAAACACTATCGCCGCCTCATCGCTATCAAGCCGAAGGCGGCAATGTTTGTGTCATTGGCAAAACCCAGGTTTCCGCTATTTTGCAATGATATGGATACATAAGACGCAGCAAATACCGTTTGCGCAGTTCACTCGTTATCGGCGGTTCCCATCTGCATATGCCGCTGTTCCGCGTAGGCCAGCGCCCAAGACCAAGCCAGCTTATCATAGCAGCCGTCGTGCGCAAACTGCTTCAGCTCCGGTGAACTCCACGCCCATCCCGGAATTCTTTCGCGGCAAATCTCACATACATGCCGGCCCATACTTAACACTTGCTTCCGGTTCCGATAAAATCGGCTCATAGCCCGCGTATAAGAAAGCAGCGGCACACCATAATTTGTAACGGTTGAAGAAACACCAACTAAAGAAGCGGCTTTATTTTGAGGATCTGCAAACTGCTGCATACCCTGCTGCGCATATGGAGCAGGATAATAGCCTTCGCTGTCGGCATTCAAATCATTTTCATTGTAGTCTTGCTCGAACTCATCTTCGGTATAATACTCATCATCATCATATTGATAATTTCGTTGACGCATGGTAAAGTTCCTCCTGATTAAAAGCTCAGCAGACAACCTTGTGTCTGTTTGAACGCTTATGTGGTGTAACAATCATACCATATTTGTATAACAATGGCTATGCAAAATATGCATATTAGGCTACCTTCGCGTATTTGGCGCCAACATAATCGGAAATTTTGCGATATTTTCGCGGCAAAATACTGGACCAGTGGCAGGAACAGATTGCGCAAATATCCGCATGAATGCAGGAATAATGCGCAGCGGCGCAGATAAAACCGAAGTATTTGCGCTTGCCTGCAATAGTGATACAATTGTTATGTACATTTGGGAATAATACTTTCACACACAAAGGACACCTATCAAATTGAAATTAGTTCCATCGTTTATTGCTGTCGCCGCGGTTATTGCTGCATATGGTGTTTGGGCAGCGACGCTTTTCGGTTCGTATATGTATGGCAGAACGCGGCGCGGTACCAATGATTATTCCATTCCGGTCACTGCCCGGCTAGCCTCCAGCTTCATTTTGGCGATCGGCGCGGCGCTGCAAAACTTTTTACTGCCCAGGAATATCCTCGATTTTACGCTTTTTTTAGTGGCTGGTATGCTTTGGGGATTTATCGGAGATATTTTTTTATCGCAAACTACCGGCTTAAAAAACAGCTTTTTATATGGCATGCTTGCGTTTGCCATAGGGCACTTTTTTTATATTGCCGCATTTTGGCAAGCGGGATCTTTTTTCCATGTGGCGCCGGCAGAACGCGGGGCAAGTTTTGGCGCACTGCTCGCCATCGGCTGTATAGGTTGGTATTTTCTGCTGATATATCACCGAAAAAAAACATTCTTGAACTGGGCTGCCCTGCCCTATGCGCTGCTGCTTGCCGGAACCGCCGGATCTGCCATTAGCGCGGCGCTGGTTAACGCTGCATTATGGCCCTGCGCAATTGGCGCGATCCTTTTCTTAATCAGCGATATGATGATTGCTGGGCAGCAATTTGCCGGGATATCTTTTCCGCGTATCGGCGACGCCATTTGGCTGACCTATGGCCCCGCGCAGGCGCTGATCACCGCTGCTCCGCTGCTGCTTTTCCTGTGGAAATAGTAAAATTTTATGGATCATCCAGCGCGCCGCCTGATCTTAGGCGCGACGGCAATAGTTGGCGCGGGAATATTATTTGACTGGAAGAAAATGCAATAGAGGGGTGCCGAAGAAGGGATTCGAACCCTTAACCCCGTGAGGGGAGTGGTTTTTGAGACCACCGCGTATACCGTTCCGCCACTTCGGCAAATGATATAGTAAGTATATCTCTTTTCTGCGGTTTCGTCAAGCGGAACAATGCGTGTTTGGGACTTTTGCTCATTCTGAACGCAAGAAGTCACATTTGCGGCGACAGCTTTAATTTGATCCATCTATTCCGGTGAGGTACAATAAAGGGAATACGGCAGCTTAAAAATATAGGGGCCGGCAAGGAACGAATGATATGATTTACAATGTTGCACAGCTTTTAAAAGGCTCTAATGGGGTAAGTATCGACGCGGAAATAGACGGCGATGTTGTTTTGGACAGTGAGGAATTCCGCATCGTCGAACCTATCGAGGGGATGGTAAGGCTGCAGCGGGTTACCAATGGAATATTTGTTGAAGGTGAATTCGACGTAACCGTTGAAATGACCTGCGCGCGCTGTTTAGAGCCATTTGAAGAAACCTTTACCTGCCAGCTGCGGGAATTATTTAAACCTACTATAGACATACTCACCGGCGCAATCGTGCACGAGCAAAGCGGTGACGGTGATTTTTATATTGATGATCACCATCAACTGAATATCACCGAAGCTGTTCGGCAAAACACCATACTTGCATTGCCCATGCAGCCGCTGTGCAGCGAAACTTGCAAAGGCTTATGCCCAATGTGCGGCAAAAATTTAAACAACGAAATCTGCAATTGCGCGGAAACACCCTCAGAGCACTGGAATGCGCTGAAATCACTGACGTTTGATAATTAATCTGCGCGCTACCTGCGGGCAAATTCACGCTGCAAAGCGTCTAAACTCAATTTTACTGTAGTCGGCCGGCCATGGCAGCAGCTATGGGGAGCTTTTGTCTCTTCCAGCTGCCGCACCAGCGCGCGCTGCTCTTCCAGTGTTAACGCCTGCCCGGCTTTAATTGCCGCATGGCACGCTAAATTTGCCAACGCATGTTCTTCCCAGGTTTCTCCATGCGCATCCGGATCTGTTCCGATCATTTCGCGCAGCGTTTCGGTGATGTTTTCGGAGCCGGCCTGTTTTGCCAGCGGCGCAGGGATGGCCCTGACCAATACGGTAGATACGCCAAACGGTTCAATAATAAATCCGGCGCGCTCAATAATATCTTTACGTTCTTCCAACGCGGCAGACTGTTCCGGTGTCAATTCCGCCACAACCGGTTCCAGCAGCGCCTGAGAAGCAAACGTTTTGTTATTCCACTGCTCCAGCATTTGCTCTAAAACAATTCGTTCGTGCGCGGCGTGCTGATCGATCAGATAGACGCCGTCGGGGCCTTCGGTAATAATATAGCTTTGCGAAATCTGCCCTAACACACGCAACGCAGGAAAGTTCTTGGTCTGCTCCGTTAACCGCAGCTCTTCCGGAGCCCGGCTAATCTGCGCGGATTTTAATTCATCACGGCTCCACAGCGGGGCAGCTTCGCTTGGCGGCGCGTATGGCTTCAGCAGCGGCGCGGGTCCACTCATCGGCGACGGCGCTGTTTTCCCAAACGCGCCAGACACCGCAGGAGCCTCTGTTGTATTCAGCACGGCGGCGCGGATGGCGCGCTGCACGGCGGCGTACACTCTGCGTTCATGCACAAACTTTACTTCGGTTTTCGTCGGGCTGACATTCACATCAACCATTTCCGGCGGCATTTGAATAAACACAAAACAAACCGGATGCCGCCCGGTCAGCAGCAGCGAATGGTACGCTTCTTCCGCCGCATGGGTTAGGCTTTGGCTGTGCGCCCAGCGGCGATTGACAAATAGATAGATGTGCTGCCGCGTCGATTTATAGAACGCGGGGCGGCTGGTTAGCCCGGTTACGGTAATTGGGCCGCTTTGCTGTTCTGCCGCTTCATCATCTTCCAAGGTAAACCGCAACGGTACCATCTGCTCTGCGGAGGCAACATCATACACACTTGCTGCGGCGCTGAAGATATCGCCATCGCCCGATGTTTTTAAGGAGACGCGGCCATCGTGGCTGTACGTAAATTGAATTTCAGGATACGCCAGCGCATAGCGTTCCACAACTTGCAGGCATGCGCCGGCCTCCGTTTGCGGCGTTTTAAGAAATTTCAGCCGCGCAGGAATCCGGGCAAAAAGATTGCGCACCGTAATAATAGATCCTTTCGGGGCAGCAACCGCGGTTACCGGCCCGATGACGCCATGCTCCATTGATATACGGGCGCCAGATTCCGCTTGTTCGGCGCGCGAAACGATGGAAACATCGGCAACAGCGCCGCTGCTGGCAAGCGCCTCACCGCGAAAACCCAAAGTATGCAGCCGCGAAAGATCATCCAAGTTCTGTATTTTACTGGTTGCATGGCGGGAAAACGCCAACGGAAGATCTTCTTTTGCGAAGCCGCAGCCGTTATCGATAACCTTAATCAAGGAAACGCCGCCGTTTTCCAGCTCTATGCTGATACGAGTAGCGCCGGCGTCGATGGCGTTTTCAACCAATTCTTTTACCAATGAAGCCGGCCGTTCAACAACTTCTCCAGCGGCAATTTTGGCCGCTACATCAGGCGGCAGTTGATGTATCACCATTTTTGGCGCGCTCTTTTCCTGCAAATTTTTGCCTATTCTGATAGCGCGTTTCAAACAATCGAGCGCCGAACGCGATAAGAACAGCTATTCTTTATTATACCAAACTTGAATGATCGCTGTACCCACACTGCCTACACGTTCGCCATTTGTTCTTTTGCGGCATTCTCAAATATGATATAAATTATTTTGGGGACACCCCAATCCCCGCGCAAGGGGCGCTGCCCCTTACGGATCCCCGGTGTGTGCGGCGCGGTGTATGCTTTCAAACAAACGATTTGTGGCGGCGCTGTGCTCCGGCGAGGTGTAGGCACCACGGTGGCC
>JAJYBV010000110.1 GCA_021778805.1 Chloroflexota bacterium
ATCCAACGTCGTCAAAATCGTCGTCAATATCATTTAGAGAATTGACAATCCAAGAAGAAGAGGAGCATAACCAATGAATTTTCCAAGAGTTCTGGTAGGCGTGCTCGAGAGGATTCGAACCTCCGGCCTTTGGTTCCGCAAACCAATGCTCTATCCGCTGAGCTACGAGCACGTATGAACAAAAGAGACTAATTTAGCCTCCTTTGTTAGTATATCCTTTAATTTTAGTTTTGTCAAGCAAAGAGGCGAATAAAAATTGCCGGTTTGCTTACCAGCCACTTACCGGGTCGGTCTGCGAAGTAAGGCAATATGCATAAATCATCGATTGCGTATTGCGGGCAAAGCCAACTGTTCCGGCAGCGTCTACGGTAATAAGTCCGCCATCGCCGCCAAGCCGTTCCGTCAACAGTTTCACGCACGCATCCGCCGCTTCTTGGGCAGTATACCCGTGTGACATAAACTCTACGGCGCGGCGCGCAATAACTAATCTGATAAAATATTCGCCCTGGCCGGTGCACGCCGCTGCGCCGCTGCCATCTTCGGCGTAAAAACCCGCTCCGGCAAGGGGTGTATCTCCCACCCGTCCGGGAACTTTCATCATCACACCACCGGTAGAAGCCGCGGAAGCGATGTGATTGCTCGCATCGACAGCCACCGCGCCAATCGTGCCGTGTTTCTCATCCGGGTCGGTTATTCGCGTAGGTTCGCTGTTTTTCTGCTTTAACTCCTGCCAGCGCCGGTACACACACGGCTCTATCATCGCTTCAGGTTCGCACATAGTCAACCCGCGTTGCTGCGCAAAATCCTCGGCGCCGGAACCAATGATAAGTGTTTGCGGCACTGCAAGCATAGCTTTCGCCGCTAAAATAGGATTTTTAACCCGGCGAACACCGGCGACCGCGCCGACATTTAATGTTTCACCGTCCATCAAACCGGCGTCCAATTCGGCTTTACCATCTTCTGTTAACACCGCGCCATATCCTGCGTTAAACTGTGCATTATCTTCCAGCGCAACCGCAGCCGCAACTGCGGCGTCTACCGCGGTTCCCCCGTTCACCAAAATATTCCATCCGGCTTTTGCCGCTTGTTCCGCGCCTAGCCGCGCCGCTGGTATTCGCGCCTCTTGTATGGATCCGGCTCCGCCATGAACGATAATCGCCATTGACATCTCTTAGTTTCTACCTATCTTGTTGTTATGAAATTACCGCGCATAGTGAGCAGCAGGCGCATAGAAAAAAATTGCGCGCTGACATTCCGGTATTTTCACAGCTCAGTCAGCGCGCCAAAGATCCTCTTTAATTTGCTATCCCATCTTCCAAGTTGAATCATTCTGAAACACGGGAACGTGAATAAGTAAGGGAGCCGTTGTAACGCCGGAAGCAGGCTGCACTTGCACGGTGACATTATTAAATGTATCACTTTGCCGCTGCATGGTAAAGCTATAAGGCAGGTTGCCGTTCGCCGCTGATCCCGCGACATGGGGCGTTGTCCATTGCAATGTTACTGTTGCGGTACAATACGCCGGGATAACAACTAAACCGCCATACATATCCAGTCCGGGCAGATCGGATGTAGTATTGGTCGGCCCGGCGATGCTGTCCAAAAATCCATTGCCGGCGCCTTCAAGATGGCCGATAGACGGTATAATTGGCCCGGGATCAAATATGCCCGAAGGATTGCTTGAGGTAACTTTGCATACCGGCGCGCCCTGCGGCACACAAGACCCAACGGCGCACAGAGGCGCGTCTTGGGTTTGATCGAATCCGGATCCGCTCATTAATTTTGAGTTTGGGTTTACATACACCCGTATATAATCCCTCATAGTGACTACATTTTTATAACCAAAAACATCGCCGGTTGGCGCATAATATAACACGATACTTAGTGTATGTGTTGCGTTACCTTGAGCGTCGAGGGTTATTTTTTCATTAATGTTTGTTGTCACATAAATACTGCCTTTATTTGCGCCTACATTTGCCTGAATAACCGTTGTATAATCACTTGCAGGTGAAGTGGCCATGGCAGCAGTCAGCTTCAGTGTTTGCAATAGCGATTCCGCTTGAGTTTGCGTAAAATATGTTTCAATTTCTTTCTGGCCCCAATCGGTAACAGCCACTTGCAATGCCGCTTGCTGCACCGCAGGCGATGCAGTGCGCAATTTATCTTGCAAAGCGCCGGCTAAAGACGCGGTAAATTGTTTGCGCATACTGGTATCCGGGTTGGCAATGCATTTTTGCTGCATTTGATAATACTGGCCAAAGCCAAGTTGAAAGTTATGGATTAAATTCATTAAATGCGCCGGATCAACTGTTATGTCATAACAAGGCAGCGTCACTGATCCAAGAATATTCGGCGCCATTAAATTTTCAATAACAAATATGGAAAGATCAATGACCCCATCTACCTTCACACCAGTGTCATTTTGAAAAGCCGTCATTATCATTTTGGCCGAGGTCGGAAAATCAGCGGATAAATTGGCGTCGCGCATGCCATACTGACCTTCAGGCCACCAAGAGTTATATGGCGCAGGCGCATAAAAGGGATTTTTATTGGCGAAATCGATATTTGAAACATCTGTCAGGGAAATTTTGCCTAATCGGCCGCCATTGATGGTTAGCAAGCCATATTGGCCGGTAAAACCGCCGGTAGGGCGAATTTCACCGTTATCCATCGTTTGCAGCAAAAAGGTTCGTGGTGAATCTACGCCTAAAATCCAGCGGATTGCCGGCAGATTATTTGCCACCAAATCAAATCCGCTGATAATTTTCGGCTCAAGCGGGATTATCGCAGCTATTTCCGATTTTTGTTTTGCAGACATAGCAATTTGCAATTGACTGAAATTTACGCTATTGAACGAAGCGCCCATATCATCGACCAGTGGTTTGATCTGCGTAATGAGTGATTGCAGATTATTAAATATTGTCGGGGTAAATATGGGACTGCCACCTTGAGATAATAGTGAGCCTTTGGTTAATGGAGCCAAATTTGGCGCAAATCCGATAAAATCAATGAGAGCTTGTGTAGCGTCTACCCCCATTTTTGCCAGATTGGTTACACTTACAACCTCACTGTTAAACGGAATTCCTGCCACTGTTATTAACCCTTGCCGCTGCGAAAGCATAGCATACAATTGTGAAAAATCAGAGTTTGCCGCTTGCGCCTGCTGTTTCATTTGCGCAAGCACCGGCGCTTGAATAACTGCCCCTAATTTTGCCTCAAAACCGAGTGTTGGGTTAACGGATTTTGTTGCGTTTTTTTCAATAGTTTGCAGCGCCAGCAAACTATTAACACCATTAGAAGCAAGCGTTTTCATCTGTTTAAACTCAGTATAGCCGGCTATTCCCACTAAAAGTGTAGGCGTTATTATAGTAAGTAAAATCAGGGTGGTAATTGCCAGACGCAATCGGCGATCGTATGCTGTGTTTCCTTCGTAAATAACCGCCAGTCTTTGCTTTGCCCCCCTTGGTAAAGGAGTAATTTTATAAATAAACGCCCGCAATTTTGCAAAATGCTTTTTCTTCGGCGCAGACGCTGTTTGATTTTGGTGCACCCGCGCAGAAGCGCCGGACCAATCACGAGGCGCATATATTTCAGATGTAGATTCATAATCTTCCATGCGGTATGAACGATATTTTCGCGAATCTAAAATTGCTCTGCCATCATAATCATCTCGGCGATATCGTTGCGATGAAACCTGTGAAACTTGCTGTTCCCGAGTAAATTCATCATAACTTCTACCACGCGAACTGTTGCGCTGCTGAGGATAGTTGCGGCTGTCATTGGGGTCATAAGATACACCATAATCTTCGCGAGACGGCCACATTGCCGAATCATCCCATCGGTCATCGCCGCGGCTGTTTCTATTGTAATCATCCCGGTAGGGTCGGCTATAGCCATCATTATCATCATAATATGAGTCATCTTTTTGCATTGGCTGCCGATTATTCCGTTGATCTTGCTGATTTCGGCGTGTAACTCGTCTATTATAATCATCATCATTCCAATAAGATGCATTTGGGTTATTATTATTCGGCAAAATAGCAGCTCCTATACATACAACAAACAAACAAACAAATATGGTAATAAATATCTCCTTTATATTATCACGATTACTTGAAAATAAGTGAGACATTCCTATTACTTTTGCTTAAAATCACCCTTCACAACCAACTATATAGTGAACGAAATGATATTGCGCCGCGTTTCAGATTGCGCTGAACCATATACCTAAGTCTTTCTTTTAGATACAGGAAATTAAGATTGCAATTTTCACAAATATAAGCTGGCAGGCAGATTATACTGGGATAATGTTCCCATATCATTCGGGGCAAAGCAAAAAATATGCTAACACGTAAGTATAATGATCTTTAACAATGAAAGATGGACAAGATATATTTGCGTAATCAGGGATACGTAAGGGGCGGAAGCCCCTTGCGCGGGGATTGGGGTGTCCCCAAAAATCTCTTTTTATTTTATTTTCCGATGGGAAATATTGGTAGTCAAGCAGCAAGGGCGACCGCAAGGGTCGCCCCTACCGGATTGCATGGCTTCATGTGTGACCGCGCGGCGTATGCTATAAAACAAACGATATGTGGCGGCGCTTGTGCTTCGAAGCGGTGTAGGCGCCAAGGTGGCCACAAAACGAACATCACACGATAAATCGTGTGGCTTGTTTCCCCACCTCCACCCATATGTACCGTGCAGTGTTTGTTCAACAACAGGCACTATGGGGCACTCAATGTATTCTGCTACGTTGATCTTCATCCTAATTAAAATATTAAAGTTCATTATGCTTAATTTTTGTCAACAACCGGAGGGTATATTCAATGAGTTCACGGCATCGCGCAAAACGTCCACGCCATATTCACGCAGATATATTACAGGATGGGCCGCAAAATAAATCAATTGCCGCTGCTGATGCCGCTCCAGGAAAAGAAATGGAACAGCTTATTGACGCAACAGAATTTTCCAGTGAAAATTCTGCAAGTGATGATAATAAAACCAGTGAATTGCAATCAGTCCGCACTGCTCCGAATGCAGCCGATTCATTCACCAATCCGGCTAACTTCGATAGCCCTACTATTATACTTACACCGGATGTTGTTGAACGATTTCAGTCGCATTCTCCCATGGCAGATGTCGATTTTGAACCGCCAACACTGCAGCCCGCCATGCGCAACCGCAGTAAACAATATAATCCTGCGCCAGAAATAAAAGATCCGCCTACAATCATTCTTACAATCAAAGATATTTTAAACGCCGAACCTTCGGATGATTTAATTGATGGCCCGCCTTCCGGATATTCACCGGCGTCTTCACTTTCTGTTCCGCAGTTTTCTCGCAGCCGATACACTACCTCTCGACTGAGTGGCAGACATAAAGACGCAATGGATCCGCAAGAAAAATTCGCGCAATTGCACGAACAGCGCGTTGCAAAGGAGCAGGGGAAAATAGATCGCCTTCCGGAAGAGCCATTTATTTCTGATAAATTGCGGCAATGGTGGCAAGATATTCAACCCGGTGTTCATCTGCTGTTTCATCAAGGTTCAGAGCAGTCTTTACCTCCTGCAGAACCGGCAGAAAAACATGTACATGGCGTTTTAAGCCTTGCGCAGAAAATTGGGCTGGCGGCGCAGAAAACGGCTATGCCCGCGATTAGAAAACTGCACGATCGCGCTGAAAATGCAGCGCAGCGAATTGTAAACGCAATAGATGATAAAATTGGCGCCGGCCCCCCAATGCAGCATGTGTTGCTTGGCCCAGGCAGAATGGTTGTTACATTTGCGCCGCAAGTATCCATACGCACAGCGCAAACAATTATTGCCGCAGTACAATCCCGCGCCATCCGGCGTTTGGTTGGTTATAATGCGTACCTCATTATGACTCCTCCGGGAAAAGAGGCCCTTTTCGCAGAGCGTTTGCACATGTATCATGAAGTTACCGGCGTTCATTTCGGGTCGCAGAAACCGCCTACGGCAATGGCCCGACAGCTTGCCGCAGGCAGATAGCGCCAAAAGTACAGCGCACACACAAAATTTCGATAGTTTATTACGTAAAGAAGGTAACCGGTTATGAATCCTGCAGCGCAGTTAACACAACAACTTTTTCTGGGTAAAGCCGTGCGGGAAAACCATGCATTAGAGCATGCAACAATTACCCTGCTTTCAAATAAATATCCCGATATCAGGCTGGCTGGGGTTTCCATTGCCAAAGGCTTTTTTATTTTCGGTGATGTGCCAACGGACATTATCTTGCCCACAGCAGAAGAGGCGCTGGAACGACTAAGAAAAAATGAGCCGGAACTGGCAATTCATGAACGATGCGGCACAAACTTAGCTGTAGCAGGATTTGTTACCGCAGGCGCAGCAACTTTTGTAGCGCGGATGCGCAAGCCCTTTGGCACATTCAGCAATGCAGTGATAGCGGCAACAGTAGCGCTTTATTTCTCTCGGCCTTTAGGCATGCTTATGCAAAAACTTGTTACAACACACACTCCGCACCCTGCGATGAAGCTTGTTTCTGCAAAAAGATTTATGTGGCTGGGAGGGCCGGCGCACTTTGTAAGCACGGATAACCCTGAAGTTTCAGGATTATTTAGCTGACAGATCCTATTCGATTTAAGAAATTGCGCCATCCATCCTCCACTTGCTTGCGAGTTGCGGTAAGATCTCCGCTGTTATCAATGACAACATCTACTAATGATACCTGCGATGACCGATCCGGCTGCGCAGCTATTCTCTGCGCGGCTTCTTGCTGCGTGAACCCGCGAATCTGAATTAAACGATCGATTTCTACTGATGGGTCACAGGTAATCAACCAAATTGCCTCACAAACATGCGCCAATCCGCCTTCCAGCAACTTTACAGCGTCTACCACCGCAATTTGGTCATCACGCAGGGCTGAAATGCGCCGGCTGATCTCTTGTTCTACTCCGGCATGCGTCAATTTTTCAAGCAGCGCCAATTTCTGTGAATCAGCAAATACAATGGCGCCGAGTTTTTTGCGGTCAATAGCGCCATCTGCGGCAATAATATCGTTCCCAAACTGTTCAATGACAGATGTATAGGTTTCTGCGCCGGGCACATACAGTTCATGCACTATGAGATCTGCGTCAATATAAATATCAGCGCCTAGCTGCAGCAGCATAGCGCCAATGGTAGATTTTCCGCAGGCAATATTGCCGGTGACACCAAGTAAATGCGGCATACGTTGCGCCCATCCTTAAAAGTTTTACAAAAATATGTATACTACGCCAAAAATCTGTTGATTGACCCCACTTTAGGTTGCCCGGCAAACTTCAGCGTTGCCGGAAGCATGCGCTTCCGCCTAACCAGCGGCAGTACCTATAAAAAAATCGCTTTATATAGTATACTACAACATTGAAAGAGCATTTTAAAAAGCGCAATTTTAACATACACCGGCAGAAAATATCCTGGATTTTGCTGCGGAAGTTTTACTGGTCAGAATTGAGGGGGAGAAATCGATTTATGAATTGCAGCGGTTGCGGCAGCCATTTATCTGAAGACACTACTGTGTGCTTAATTTGCGGCACACCGGCTCCCAAAAGAGAGAAACCATCGGCAGGATTAGTTTGGGAAATGCCAGACCCAGTTAAGCCATCCGGTGATAACTGGCCTGAATCGGAGTTTCCAACCAGTCCATATCTTTCCGGCCCAAGAAGAATAGAGGCGCCACCGCCATTTTTAGGAGCCGATTATTATCGCGCGACGCCACACAGTAAGCCACGGATGAACATATCTGCCACAATTATGTTATTTGTGTTGCTTGCTGTAAGTATATTTGGCGCTCAATATTATTTTTATGAACATCACAACGCGGCATCCACACAGCAAACTGGCCAGTCATCGCAGCCATCACAACAAACGGCGTTAACTTCCTACTGCGCCAAAAACACTATCCCAATCATTTCGCCGGAAAATGCGCCTATAAATTCCGTGCAGTTAACTTCAGGATTGAAAGATCCTTATACCGGTAATTATTCTCCAATAAATTCCAAAAACACATTCGTCACCGGCCAAACCATCTATGTAACATTTTTGGTAAATAACAACACTGCTTTTCATTTGTCGGCGGTATGGTGTTTAAATAACCATACGGTTAACGTTGGGCCGTACAATTTAGTAATAGACGCCAACAAAGCAGGAATATATGGGTATTTTGATTTAACACAAGTTACTATATCCGGCGCCGCTAAAGTTATCATTTTTTATGGCAATCAAGCTGTTTCAATTACACCATTTACCATCCTAAACGTCATACCGTCGCCAACTGTTTAATCAAGTCGATCGCATTAGCCATATGGCGCCGTACAAAGTTTTATATGGCCTTTGATATTTTCATCAGGATGAAGATCAACGGCGCAGAGTACATTGAGTATCCCATTGTGACTGTTGTTAAACAAACACCGCACGGCTATACACGGGTGGAGGTGGGGAAACAAGCCACACGAATCATCGTGTGGTGTTCGTTTCGGGGCCACCCTTGGCGCCTACACCGCGCCGAAGCACAAGCGCCGCCACATATCGTTTGTTTTAGAGCATACACCGCACGGTACACCTGAGGCAATGCAATCCGGTAGGGGCGACCCTTGCGGTCGCCCTTGCTGCCCGGCTACCAATATTTCCCATCGGAAAATAAAATAAAAAGAGATTTTGGGGACACCCCAATCCCCGCGTAAGGGGCTACCGCCCCTTACGTATCCCTGATTACGAAATATATCTTGTCCCTATTTAAAGTGAAAGTTCATCATCGTGTGGTGTTCGTTTCGGGGCCACCTTGCAAACTACACCGCGCCGGAGCACAAGCGCCGCCACATAGCGTTTGTTTTAGAGCATACGCTGCGCGGTCACACCTGAGGCAATGCAATCCGGTAGGGGCGACCCTTGCGGTCGCCCTTGCTGCCCGGCTACCAATATTTCCCATCGGAAAATAAAATAAAA
>JAJYBV010000111.1 GCA_021778805.1 Chloroflexota bacterium
GCAGGCGCAACGCCTCGGCTGTACGCTCTACCAAGTCCGGGCTCGTTTATGGGATGACTACCTTACTCAGGAGTTACTCAACCCGCGCATTCCTGTCTTGTCCCATTCGTAAGCGAAAGTCCTAAAACAAATACCGCACGGTACACACGGGGATTCGGAAGGGGCCATAGCCCCTTGCGCGGGGTTTGGGGTGTCCCCAAAATATCTTTTTTATAAACAAATACCGCACGGTACACATGGGGATTCGGAAGGGGCCATAGCCCCTTGCGCGGGGTTTGGGGTGTCCCCAAAATATCTTTTTTATAAACAACCACCGCACGGTACACATGGGGATACGTAAGGGGCCATAGCCCCTTGCGCGGGGTTTGGGGTGTCCCCAAATATTTTTTTTATTTTTCCGAAGGGAAATATTGGCAGCCGAGCAGCAAGGACGACCCTACCGGATTGCACAAATACTGCTTGTATCTCATAAAAACATATACAAAAAAGCGGAGGAATGCAAAAAAAAGGAGCCGATGGTCAGAGTCGGACTGACGACCCTCCGCTTACAAGGCGGATGCTCTGCCACTGAGCTACATCGGCGGTACATAGGTAAGTATACATCAAAGATTGCAATTCGTCAAATTATCTCCGCCTTTTTTCTGGAAATTTGTAGCAATCGATCGATTTTCTGCATTTTTGCCAGCGGCCCAATAATCGTAAGCGTATCGGCGTCCTCCAACTTCGCAGAAAGATCTCGCGATGCTTTATCTGCCGTAATTACCCGCAGCAGCAAACAATTATGCTCTTTCTCTATTTTCGCTCTATCTAACCCGGCAGCTAGCGCTTCCTTTACGGTAACATTAATAACGCAATATGGTTTCTTATCCACCGTAAACGCATTTTCCGCGGAAGGAATCACCGCAGTGCCCACAAACGTAGCGCTGGCTAAATAGGTCGTACTAAATACGGTTTGAATTTGAAACATGTCCTCTAATTTTAACGCCAGTTCATTGCTAAATACCCGCAATAATATGTGCGGATACGTTTGGGCAAACGGACGCGCATTCACTGCAATTCGCACATTCGTCAAATCATCATAAGTCGCCGCAATAACGGACATCGCTTCACTCAAACCGTTTGATTCAATGACCTTTTGTTCCCGCGGATCTCCCTCGATAAATTCAACTTCCAGATGCTCCAGATCTTCGCGAAACTGTTTTACAGCCACCTGACGCAATGCCTCCAATGGATTATTTGCAATAACCTCGGAAACACTAAAATCAAATATCCGAATACAAATATCCTTATTCAGCGCCCGCAGAATCTTCACCATCTGGAACTCTAGCTTATCCAGGCCGCAAATAAGCACCTTATCCCTCTCGGCGTCAGGATTCAATGGCTGATGAACCTCGAATATCTGCTGTAACTCAGGGTTTTGCATAATATCGGAGGTGAAGCGCTTCAAATCGTCGAAAACACCGATAACGGTCCAGATTTCTTTGACACCAAATTTCTGTTGTTCAAGGGGAATTTCAGTTTCTCTGCTTAACACCTTTATGCGATGATTATTTTCATATATTTCGCGCTGGATATATGCATTAGTGCTTTTCGCGTACAACGTCATTACACCAAAATAAATTGGCGCAGTATTTTCAGGATCTAAGGCAAACACATATTGCATATTGCGGCTTAAAGCAGCCGCAGCCATGGTAGGCGCCGCTAATACCGATGTACTGAACGCCGAATGTTCCCCAAACTCTTTATCAACTCGCTGGGCGATTTCCTCATTAAAAATGCGCGCCACAATGCGCATATCATGTTTTAATTTTCTGGCAGCCAGGGCAACTTCAATATTTGCAAGATCATTATTAATACAGGCAATAACTGCTTTGGCTTTAAAAATTCCGCCGGCGCGAAGAATATCAGCGTCTAATGCGCTACCAAGCAGCACAGGGATATTTAATTGCTTCACCCTGCGCACCATATTTATATCAACATTCGTATCAATTGCAACAGCTTTTACGCCATATTCAAGGCAGCGTTCCGCAATATTTACCCCAACGCGCCCCAATCCCACGATGATAATATGGTCTTTCAGCGCTTTGGCTTTTGCCAATTGCACAATTTCATCGGCCGGTTTATGAAAAAACGAACCTGCAACTGAAATGATACTTTGCAGCAAAATCAGTGAAAAAAAGATATTAAAAATAACAAACGCTTCAGTAATTCTATCTGTTGCGCTGGGCTGAACCTGAAAGGTTATAAACCGCAAAGTTGTAATAAATGCGCCGAGAATATCGCTTTTACCATGATCCAAAAAATATCTTGTATCAAAAATGAAAACCACTATGATAACAAACATTGACAAAATTGGCTGACCGAGAAGCCGCAGCCTGCTGCGAAAAAATATCGCAATATGCTGCAGCACAGAATATTTCTGGGGTAACACAAAATTTCCTCATTATTCTATATTTGCCCATGGTGTTAAACATCTACGCTCGCGCGCCGCAGCTGAACAATTTGATCGCGCAACTGCGCAGCCTTTTCAAACTCCAGCGCTTTTGAAGCTTTCCGCATCTCATTTTCTAAATCTTTAATCAGCTTCAAAGCATCCGAGCGATCCAACTTCTTCGCCGCATTTTGGTCAGACGCCGCTGTGGCGTTAGGCCCTTTCAGTTGTTCACTTAAAGAACGGATCTCTTTTTGTACGCTTTTTGGTGTAATGCCGTTATCTGTGTTATACTGCCGCTGAATCTCCCGTCGGCGGTTCGTTTCATCGATTGCGCGCCGCATCGAATCCGTAATTCGATCTGCGTACATAATAACCATACCATCTAAATGCCGCGCCGCGCGACCCATGGTTTGAATTAATGAGTTTTCCGAGCGCAAATATCCCTCTTTATCTGCGTCTAAAATTGCCACCAGCGACACCTCTGGCAAATCCAGACCTTCACGCAGCAAATTAATGCCCACGACTGCGTCATACACACCCAAACGCAGATCCTTTAAAATATCCACACGCTCCATAGTATCAATTTCCGAATGCAAATAATTCGCCTTCACGCCATATTCCTGAAGATAATCCGCCAAATCCTCCGCCATCTTTTTAGTCAAAGTAGTAATCAGCGTCCTTTGCCCTTTATCCGTTCGCATGCGAACCTCTTGCAATAAATCATCAATTTGTTTTTCCGTCGGCCGCACACTAATAACCGGATCAATAATGCCGGTTGGGCGAATCAGCTGCTCTACAATGCGCGCGCTTTGCCTGCGTTCATAGGGTCCCGGAGTTGCCGAAACAAAGATCACTTGGGGAATATGTTCCTGAAATTCCTCAAAGGTTAGCGGGCGGTTATCCAAAGCGCTGGGCAGCCGAAAACCATAATCAACCAAAACCTGTTTCCGCGAATGGTCGCCTTTATACATGCCGTTCACCTGGGGCACAGCCACATGCGATTCATCAATAACCAGCAAAAAATCATCCGGAAAATAATCAATAAACGTCCATGGCGGCTCACCGGCGCCGCGACCGGCCAAATGCCGGGAATAATTTTCCACTCCGGAACACATGCCCGTTTCCTGAAGCATTTCAATATCAAAATGAGTGCGCTGCCGCAAACGCGCTGCTTCTAATATTTTGCCTTCGCGTTGAAACACCTCCAGCTGGTCATCAAGTTCCAGCGAAATCCGTTTAATCGCTTCTTGCAATCTTTCCTGCGTAGTTACCCAGTGTTTTGCGGGATAAATATCCACCGAATTTCGCTGGCCAAACACTTCCCCGGTTAAGGGATCCAGTTCAATAATCCGTTCAATCTCATCGCCAAAGAATTCAACACGAATGGCATAATCTTCATATGAAGGGAATATTTCCAGCACATCGCCACGCACGCGAAATTTTCCGCGGATAAAATTGGTGTCGTTGCGTTCATACAAAATATCGATAAGACGCCGTAAAATTTTCTCTCTGCGGGTAACCGTGCCTTTTTTCAAAGAAACGACGGTTTGCCCATATTCCACCGGGGACCCTAAGCCATAGATGCAAGAAACCGACGCAACCACCAACACATCCCGGCGTTCCAATAAACTGCGGGTTGCCGAAAGCCGCAATTTTTCAATTTCCTCATTCAGCATGCTTTCTTTTTCAACAAACGTATCGGTGCGGGGAATATACGCTTCCGGCTGATAATAATCATAATAACTGACAAAATATTCAACAGCATTATTCGGAAAAAATTCCTTATACTCACTGTAAAGCTGTGCGGCAAGCGTTTTATTAGGGGCCAGCACCAATGTGGGTTTCTGTGTTTGCTGCACCACATTGGCAACGGTAAATGTTTTGCCGGATCCGGTAACACCCAGCAACGTCTGAAATTTCTCGCCGGAGGAAACACCTTCGGTAAGCAGGCGAATCGCTTCCGGTTGATCTCCCGTCGGCTTAAACGGCGCAATTAGCTCAAATTCCGGCATATTCCGGCTCCTGCATACAATTTTAAATCATTTTACGCATCCGCATAATGCCAGCGCGCAATAATATGAGCAATTATATTAAATGGATATTCGGCGGCGCTTGCGTGATTGCCAAAAGCGCGCCTAAAGCATCTGCTGCATTTTGGCGCTATAATGATTCATCCATTCATAATTATAGCATAGTTTGCGCCAAATTTGAACAGATTTTCGCTGTATATTGCTTATTTAGCGGTTTATTGTTCAAAAAAAGCTTTGAAACTACATTTTTTTAACACAAATCAGTGATTTTTCACGAATTTTTAACATATCAAAATATCCATAAATCCGCATGTTTCCTAATATCACAGGATACAAAGAGCCAACTGCATCTCTGAACGTTTCTCGACATAACCGCATAAAATATGTTATACTACATATCAATAAAGCTTTTGAAAGCAAATCGCCAAATCAAAAGCGATTACACAAAAGACTGCTTTGCGTACTATTCCTTGGTAAAGGTGATGTTTATGAAAATACTGATTTCACCAATTTCAAAAACTGTTTGCAGTCTCGTTGTGCGCCTAAAAATTTCTGCGTGAAGTTTGGGGCGCATTTTTTTATCCTTTTTTATCGTTGAGAGGAGTTTTAGAGACTATGTAACCATCATCGCTTCGCAGCGATGGTATCATCACAATGCCTGTTTATCAGGTGTAATAGTTGGAGGGTAACACCTATGCACTCAGCATCAAGTATTATTAGCAAAGTCGCTAAAGCAAAGCAGTATTCTGATGAACCCGATCGCATCCAGTTCCAAGACTTCACAGTTCAGGTACGCGGAGACAACAGTACACATACCGTCTCTTTTCAAAACTGCGTTTGGTCTTGCACCTGCAATACCTACCAAGAAGATAATTTTTGCGCGCACACTATGGCCGTAGAACGGATATTGGGAGTTACTATTCCTAATGAATGCCGTATCGGCGAGCCTTTCAGTCAATCGGGCATACACCACACCGGACTGATGTAGCGCCGCAACAAAACACATTACGCAATAAGACTTCTAACAAACACATCCATTCTCATATCAGTAATTGGCGCCATACGTGTGGCCTTCCAATTGCATTACATAGGGTACAGAAGTCTGCGTTCAATATTTTAACCGTATTCCATACGCCGATATATCTCGGCAGGTTATTTTGCGCTTCGCTATTGAACTTCGCGACGCTATAACCACCATAAAAAGCCGCCACATGTATATACGATGGCGGCTATCATTTTATCACATATGCCACCACATATACCCCTGGATACACAGGGTGCAGACGCCCTTTGCGCAGGGTTTGGAGAGCCTCCACGGGAATACACAAGGGGCAGATGCCCTTTGCGCGGGGTTTGGGGTGTCCCCAAAAACATCTTTTATAAACAACCACCGCACGGTACACATGGGGATTCGTAAGGGGCGGATGCCCCTTGCGACCTGAGTAACCAAAATCTGCTAAGCCCAAATATCCATCAGAAAGGACGTATTTTTCGCTTCATTAATCGGTGGCAGTCCCAATAGCTGCTCCAGCGTCCGCAGCACCGTATAATGTGTAATATCTTCGCTATATGCCCCCGGCTTTATGTGCGCGCCATAAAAAATCGTCATAATTTGATTGGTAAAACCTAAATCCGCTTCATCCCAAGTTATCACCAGCAAACTATCATTTTGCTGCGCCCACTGCGCATATGCGGAAAGATTCGTCTTCAACCAAGCGTCTCCCTGCGCAACACTGCCATCATGCATATCATTCTGCACATTTGGCACAACAAATGATAGCAGCGGCAATTGATTAAAATCAGTTGGGAACGCGCTGAACGGTTGATTCGAATCCGCCGGAATAGCCGAAAAATTAACCCATGGATTATGCTTGCGATAATATTCATTGGCAATACATCCGGTATATCCGGCTGCCGGCAAACTTTCCGAATATCCAATAAAAGTACCGCCGGCTGCAAGTATTTGCGCGCCTAAACTTGGTCCGGGCAAAGATTGCACGCAACTGTCGTTAGAAACACCATCAGTAGAGCCGCTGAACAGCGCAATATAATTCGGCTGGCTTGGGTGTGTTACCGCATAAGAATGCGTAAAATACGCGCCTTGCGACACCAATTGATTGAGATATGGCGCATTAGCAGATTGAAATATATCTTCAAAGTCTCTATTTTCTTCAACGACCACAACGATATGCTGATATATTGGCAGCGATACAGGTACCGTTACAATCGGGTGCGATGTATCGGTACCGCATGCGGTTAGCGTCAACAGTACAATCAAAACAATTGAAATGCCATACGTTTTCATCATCTATACCATCCTTATTCTTCAATCGCGCCGATATGAAGTCTGTGCGTTCAACCCATTATTTCGCGAACTGGATATTTGCTTAGTATATTCATGGCGCCTAAATGAAATGATTGCAATGTTTCACCGTATTCCGGTTTCACCCAGCGGATATTCCTCCGCGGCAAGAGTTTTTACCGCCCATGCCATAATTGCGCGATCCACCAGCGCGGCGCATAACGTTTCAGCTTCCGCGCGCGTGGCGCACAATGTATAAAGCGTTGGCCCGCTGCCACTCATCCGCACATGCCTTGCGCCAAGCTCCAGCGCAATGCGCCGAGTATCCGCCACTTGGGGATATTGCTGCATTACCCCGCGCTCCAGCGCATTGATATACGGCAAATCCAATGGCGCTATGCCGCTTGCGCGCAGCGCTGCCGCCACAGTATCACTGACGGAGCCGTCTGTATAGTTATCGGGCGTTAAAGTTTGAAAAACGCGCGCAGTTGATACCTGCACCGGAGGTTTGATAAGTACAAGCCATGTTTCAGCCAACGGTGGAAGCGGCGTAACAAATTCACCCCGTCCCTCAATATACGCCGTTGGCCCATAGATAAAAAATGGGGTATCCGAACCGATTTGCGCCGCCAGATGCGCCATCGTTTCATAAGACAACCCAAGATTCCAAAATCGATTCAGCGCTAATATCGTTATGGCGCCATCACTGCTGCCCCCGCCAAGCCCGCCTTGCGCAGGAATATGTTTCTCGATCTCCGCGCGCGCACCGCCAGCAAATCCGGTATATCGCTTCAGCAGATCCGCGGCGCGGTAAACTAAATTATCTGGGCCGTTCAATTCAGCGGCAGAACAAGCAATATGGATTTCAGGAGAATCTAATGCGGTAAACGTCAGCGTATCGCGCAAATCTACTGCCTGCATGACCGATTTCAACGCATGGTAGCCATCTTCGCGTTTGCCAAGCACATCTAGTGTCAGATTTATTTTTGCCGGCGCAAAACAGCTTATTTGTTTTTCTGCCATAACCCAAATCTATATCTCCTAATTTTTCATCTGCCACGTGCGCCCTGCAGCAATGCAAATATTCTGCAGATGTTAGGCGCCAACCGCTGTTTTTTCGTATGATATATGTATTCTATCAGATTTTTAGGAAATTTCATGGTATCTCTTTTTCGCATCACCGACGGAACATTGTTAAATATGCTGACCGTTTTTATCGGCGCGTCACTTGGAACGCTGATTGGCGGGAAAATTTCCGAGCGATTTACCACCATTCTTTTTATCGGTTTAGGGTTATTTGTCGCAATCACAGGATTGCAAGATGTGATGGGCGCCAATAATGGACTGATTGTTCTCGCAGGTTTATTAATCGGCGGATTAATTGGCGAAGCTGTCAATATCGAAGCGCGGCTGGAACATTTCGGGCAGTGGGCGCAAAACTCATTGAAAAACGTCATCAAATCCGGCAGAAACACAGTTGGGGAGGCGCTGGTTACCTCTAGTTTGCTCTTCTGCGTGGGGCCACTGACGATTTTGGGTTCATTGACAAACGGATTAACCGGTGACGCTAAAGACTTGGTTATTAAATCAACATTAGATGGCGTCGCGTCTTTAGCGCTATCTGCGGCGCTTGGGTGGGGCGTTTTTCTGTCTATTGGAATAATTGCGCTGGTGCAAGGCGGAATCAGTTTAAGCGCCAGCTTCATAGCGCCGCTGCTTTTGTCTAATAAAATTATTATCACCGAATTAGTTGCCGTTGGTGGATATATGCTTATTGGAATCGGTTTGCGGCTGTTGAAGCTGGCGGATCTCAAGCCCGGCAATTTTCTGCCGGCGCTGGTTATAACCCCGCTGTTGGTTGCGCTGCTGTCGTGGCTGCATGCGCCGATTCCGCTATAAAACAAAATCAGCTTTGATCAACAAATTGACCTGAGCCTAAAACCAGGGATTCGTAAGGGCGGATGCCCTTACGCGGGGTTTGGGGTGCCCCCCAAATAATTTTTATTTTAACAATACCACACCACGTCCACAGGAATTCGTAAGGGGCGGCAGCCCCTTATGCGGGGTTTGGGGTGTCCCCAAATAATTTTTATTTTAACAATACCGCACCACGCCCACAGGGATTCGTAAGGGGCGATAGCCCCTTGCGCGGGGAATGGGGTGTCCCCAAA
>JAJYBV010000112.1 GCA_021778805.1 Chloroflexota bacterium
TTGGCTGTTGCCTGCGGTATAGTTTTATAAATAATATTTTGGGGACACCCCAAACCCCGCGCAAGGGGCTACCGCACCTTACGAATCCCTGCCTGTACCGTGGGGTATTGTTTTATAAAAAATATATTTGGGGACACCCCAAACCCTGCGCAAGGGGCTACCGCACCTTACGAATCCCCGTGGGCGCGGCGCCTAAACCATAAGAGGCAACTGCAACAGCTGCCTCTTATTATTGATGTTGGAATATGTAGCGCGGAAATTAGTTTGCCGGTTTTTCAATTTGCCGGATGCGCTGGCTGAGCGATTTCAGCAATCCCAGCGCCATAGACGGATTTTCGCGTAACGCGGCGCGGAAATCCCAAATTGGAATGATAATAACATTGCAGTTCTCAATAGCTGTTATCGTGGCAGTGCGTGGCATATCATCCAATAAAGATAACTCGCCAAACACTTGCCCGTGTTCCAGCACACCAAGATCAAATAATTCGTTATTGCGCTGCTGCGTTACCCGAACTCTTCCCGATGTTAAGATAAATAGTCCTACGCCTGTTTGCCCTTGGCGAATTAATTCCTCGCCATGGTGATATTGCTGCTCGCGCGCTGCCGACGCCAATGCTGTTAGATCCTTATGATCCAGCGAAGCAAACAGCGGCGCTCTTGCTAGTGTATCGATAATTGACATGTAAAAGACCTCCATTAGAATAAAAAATAAATAATCCGGAATTTTTTTTTGCGGCCCAACGCCGGCTATTTTGTATTCCGGCGCTGGTTTGGTAAAGAATTATTTCCAGATCTTATTCCGGGCTGCACCGGCGCTGATGAACGCATCGCAGGTATGCCGCTGCTGCGCGATCCGCCGGATCTTGGCGCGTTTAACTGACTTTGCCCAAATGAGTCGCCATGTTGCTGCGACTGTGAAATAGGCCCATTCAACATGCCTTTTCCACTGCGTTTTTCCGGTGTTTTTCGAACTTGGGCGTTTGGAGCCGGATTCGGAGCGGCCGTCTTCTTATTTAAGCCTTTTACTAATTGATTCAATTGTAAAACCACTTCATTAAGCTGATCGGCGTTATTTTGCGTGTCTTGGCTGCTGTCTACCACTTGGTCGGCAATTTCGATAACTGCCTGCATAGCTTTAGACATACGATCAATAGTATTATTCTGCTGTTGCGCATAGGAATTGATTGAACGTGACTGATTAGACATAAACGCCAGCACCGCCTCATACTGCGCGGGACTCATTTCACCCCGGCGGTTATATGTTTCGCCGGTGATGTTGGCTAAATATTGCGTGCGGCCCGTAACTTCATTCGAGAAGTTCTGTAAATCGACGATAGCTTGATTGATAGCGTTAATTGCCCAAACCTGCTGACGTGCGCCGGAGGTTTGCTGCATTGCATTTTTGGTAATTTGATCGCATGAACCTATAATTTGGTTAGAAGAGCCTTTAAGTGTATTGGAAACTGCCGTAGCCAGCCAAATAGCAAGAATAATACCGGCTACTAATACGGCGGCGCCACTGATAATTAACTTTAACGACACATCGTTAATCAGGGAGGTTACGGTTGTTTGTGGCACCGCGATAGAAAGAATCCCAACTAAGTGATGCTGAGGATCAATAAGTGGTTCATATGCGGCAAAATAAGAGACATTTTGTATGGCGACGGAGCCAAAGTAAGTTTTAGGCGGTGTGTTAAAACTATTTGGAGCGTTTACCGGTATATTCATCTGCTGAACTACATTTTGCGGCAGCACGGTTAAATTGACAATAGACTGAGAGCTATCGCTGATTGGCTGACCATTTGCTAAAAATGTGGTAGAAGCTACCTGACATTGCAGCAGCCCGTTAATTAGTATTAACTGCGCATTCTGGTTGGCGCATTGATAGATTGTGATTTGGTTATCTTGCAGAAGCGCATGAATATAATTGACAATATCGGGGTTATTGTTTGCTGCAAGAATTCCATATGGCTGATTTAAATACGAATTAGCCACAGGATCATCAAACGCTAGCAGATTATTTGATGTAATTGAAACGCTGGATCCAAACCGAGAGGCTAATGTTAAATTAACAAATTTTAAATTATTTGATTCTTGATTTAAAAATTGAGAATATCCATATGATTGGATAGATGTATCAGCAATAACAAGAGTAATGGCGGTAGTAACAATAGCGCCTAATAATACAACAAAAATAATCTGGGTCCGAATACCAAATCTTGCTGACCATTTTTTCATAAAAGTTTCCTCATATCCGGGAAGAATGCGCCGTTTTATTCGACTAATCCCAGTACTATTAGTGTCGCAATGATCTTCTGCACTTCTTCCGCGGAGCGGTTAGTCATGCGAATGAGATCGGGTAAGGTCCGCCGGCCGTCTACTAAAAAAGCCAACTGACGATCATATCGATTGAACTGACTGAATATGCTTAGGTCTTGCGCAGATACCCTGCGCGGAATGTAGCTTGAGTTCTGTACCTTCTGCCAAACATACCCAGGAATCTGAATATTATAAACATTTGGGGTATGGTCGGGGCCGTATCCTGTATTATAACCGCTATCCGGCAGATATGATTGGTTGTCATACTGGTTATATCCCTGCGGATTGCCGGTGTTATTTATCGGCGGGTATGGGTTATATACCTGAGATCCTGGAAGTGACCCGGAACTGATGGGAGGCAGTGAACCGCTTTTTTGTGTTTCGCGCGGCACAGATCTATATCCTCCGCTGTTTTGCATGCCGTCGCCGCTGGCAAGATTGTCCAAAAATAAATAATGACATTCTCCCCACGCTATTAACACATCTAACATCCGTGAATCATGTATTTGCCCGACAAAAACATTTTCTGCCTGCCCCTCAATAAAATCAGCGCCGCCTTCTTCACGGGAGTTTTCTGTGCCGCGATACGCGCGCAGCGACCCGGTTTGTCTTCCTAAAATAATCAGGCGTATAATATTGCCCAGCCTGCTGGTATATAGATATTGCTGATCACTCATACCGCAACTTCCTTCAAGGTTCGCCTGAAATAAATCAGGGATACGCAGCGCATATCCGCTGATTTTCACAATAAGTTATTAAGACGCTTGCTGCTCTTTTAGCTCAATTTCTTGCAGCCGCTGTTTATATTGCTCGGCCAATTCACGGAATTTTTGGGCCTTTTCGCTATTCCAGCGCGGTAATTCATCACCGGTTGAGCGTGTAGCGCGTTCTATTAAATCAGCATAAAACTGAAAACTGCGCATTTGTGTTTGTAGAAGTTCTTTTTCTGTCATATTGACCCTTTTGTGTATGAAATATCTTTGAATATGAGTCTTTCGCTGAACTCACTTACGGCGATATTGATGCGGCTCCGCTGAGAAATTTTGGGTGAGATCTTCTCAACTCTTGCGCAAAAAGTTTTGCGCATAATTTCCAAATGGTACGCAAACGAAAACCCAATAATAATATATTAAGCCATACAGCCAAGACAGTGCATCTTAGTAAGTAGGCTATCATAGGTTTTCGCAATCGTCAAGACTTTATATACTATTATGTCAGAAGATTGCCAAAATTGCTATGAAACGGTAAAGGTCAGTGTCATTTCGGTTTGGTTATTCCATTGAACATTTACGGTATACGATCCCGGCTGCATGACTGAAGCGTCTGCGGAAAGATAATATCCTCCGGCAGATGCGCCCGAATAGGATGAACGTATGACAAATGCGCCGTTGCGATAATATACAGCAGAGATGGACCCGGGGCCATACCCGGAATTAACACAGATATTAATATATACTTGGGAATACGCCGGAAACACCGATTTAGTCGCAGAGCAGCTTAGGTCTATAACAGAATTTGCCGATGCCCGTGCAATGGCCCCAGCCAGTGGCGCAGTGGTTGCGGTTGCCGGTATGGTGGTTGCCGTTGGCCCAAGTGTTGCGGTTGGCGCCAGCGTAGCAGTGGCAGTAGGCGCAGCAGTGGCGGTCGCCAAGGCTACCGGCTGATTTTTATTTAAAAAATGCGGAACCGCTAAGGCAATTGACCCTAAGGCTAAAATCGCCGCCAGAAAAATGAGCGCTTTCCCCAGTTTATTATCTGGTTTGCGCGGCAGCGGCGGTTCGCGGCGCTCTGATTTTTCGCTGGGTGATTCAATATGTTTATTCCGCGCTGCTTCGATATTCTGCTGTATTACCGGCTGAGATTTAACCGGTGATTTTTTATCTAACGGCCTTGTGTGCCTGGGGCGCATAGGTGTGGCTACCGGTGTTACCTCGGTGGTTTGCCGGGTGGTTTCATCATCGGTGTGGGCTGCAGGAACCGGTATCGTTGCCCTGCGAATCATTGAAATATCCAAAACCGGCGGATTGATTTCAACTGAAATTGGCTCATCAACGGAAGATGACTGCTGCTCCAATATTTCCGGATTTGATGCAAGCCGCAACTTCGGTCTCGAAAAATCTCTGTCTGTGTTTAGTCCTTCAATCGGCGAAGCAGTAGGGATATGCCTATCCGGCTGGGCTTCCGAAAATGGGTATAAAGCTTCGGCAAATTCCTCGGCAGAGACAAAGCGATCTGCCGGATTTTTTGCTAGCGCCTTTTCAATAATCAGCGCAAGTTTTCGCGATACATCCGGGTTGAATCCCCGAATGTAGGGCGGCCGATAATGCACGTGCTGATAACATGTTGAAAATGCAGTAGGGCCGGAAAAAGGCGGCCGGCCGGCTAGCGTTTCATAAAGCACACAGCCTAAGCCATAAATATCCGCGCGGTGATCGATAACTTCGCCTTGCGCTTGCTCTGGCGCCATATATTCTGGTGTACCCAGCGCTGTGCCGGTTTTTGTAATGCCCTGCATACCAATAATTTTGGCAATGCCGAAATCCGCTAATAAAAGATGTGAGGTGTCTTGAGAGTCTACCAGCATGTTGGCTGGCTTAACATCGCGGTGTACAATATTGCGCTGATGCGCATGGTGCAACGCGCGCGCCATTTGTGAAATGAGTGATACGGCTTCGGGAACCGGCAGCGGTTTGCCGAGTTTATCTCGCAGTGTTCCGCCGGAGACCAATTGCATAATCATATAAACAAATTCGTCATTTTTCCCGACGGAATATACTTGTACAATATTGGGATGGTTCAGCATTAACACTGCCTGAGATTCCTGCTCAAATCTGCGGACAAAGGAATTTTGCTCCCCGCTGTCGCCATTAACCGCCATAACTTTTATTGCGGTTTCCTGTCCTGTGAGCAAATGCACACCAAGATATACCCGCGAAGTGCCTCCGCGGGCAATTTCCTTAATAATTTTATACCCATCCAGTTCAGAGTTAATCAGTTCACTCCATCCCATGGCGCCCTCTCTTGAATGAATCTCTATTCATACATAACTGCGCAAAAAAAACTGTCATTGCCGCGAAGCGCGTTCAACAACCCGCCGTGCGCGATCTTTGCGGCGTTGAACTTTATACTCTGCGCCCATCCGTACAACCTGTGCGGCAATATCAACCGCCGCGTTTGGCTGCGCAAATTGCCGCGCTGCGGTTTCCATTGTTTGTATCCGCGCGGGATTCTCTAATAGATTAAGAACCGCCTGCAACAGTCGCGAAGCGGTAAACGCATCATCTGGAATAACTACCGCGGCGCCTTTATCGGCAAACATATTGGCGTTCATTTCTTGTGGAGATCCGCTGAAACCCGGTGGAAGCGGCGCTAAAATTGCAGCTCGGCCTAATACTGCAAGTTCTGCCAATGTGGCCGCGCCGGAGCGCGCAATAACAAAATCTGCCGCGGCAAGCGCTGCCCCCATTTCATTATCAAGATATGGCGTCAGTTTATATCGCGCGCGCAAATCTTCCGGCAAAGCTTGTAATGTTTGTACTGAACGATCGACCGTCTCTTGGAATGTTTGCCTGCCGCTGATATGCAAAACATTCACTTTTGGCAGAATTACCGGCAATATTTCACATACAACTTGGTTAATGCGCCGTGCGCCTTGGCTGCCCCCTGTAACTACTATCAATGGTAGATTATCGGCAAAACCTGATATTTGTTTAGCTTGCGCACGCGATAACCGGGCGGCGTCTAATATTGCCTTGCGGACAGGATTGCCCGAAACTGTAGTTTTTTCGGGCGGAAAGTATCGCAGCGAATCCTGAAACGAAACAGAAACCCGTGTGGCAAATGGTTTCAGCAATTTATTGGCTAAATTTGGCGAAACATCTTGCTGGTGAATTAATACCGGCGCGCCATGCCCGCGCGCCGCTACACCAACCGGCGTGGCTACATAGCCGCCGCTGGTAAACACCACTTGCGGATCAAACTCTTGAACGATGCGCCGAGCTTCAAAAAATCCTACCGGCACATTGGCCAGTTCTTGAATTAATTCTTTCGACCAATAGCGCACCAGCTTGCCGGCGTGAATGGTTTTCAGCCGGAATCCTGCTGCCGGAGCCAGTTTTACTTCTGGGCCGTCAGCGTCTCCGATATATAATATCTCAGCGCCATAAGATTCAACTAATATCTGCGCTACTGCCAGCGCCGGATAGATGTGACCGCCGGTTCCCCCGCCAGAAATAATAACTCGCAGGGACCGTTCGGCGCGTTTTAATGAAGGGATAGTATCGGTTGGTTCAATTGACGCCATTACAAAGCGTCCTTTCAGGCAATCGTTTCATATGCATATTGTATCATGGAATGAATTGAATTCTTCGCAGATATGGGACCAAAATAACTATATCGAACAACGGCGCCATCCATTTTGTGTGTTTTAACAGCAAATGTCCCATATCAATGAAATGGTTTGCGGTTTTGTTCAATAATATCACTAAGCGCGGCGCGGCGTTGTTTAACGTAATGTGTTTCTGCGCGGCGCGGCAGCTTTGCTTTTCAAAATATCATACACAAAAAAGCAATCGATACAATCAGCCGGTGGTACTGAATTCTTAGGGATTCTGGGCATAATTCCACCGGAGACATGGGAGGCGGCGTTATGGCAGATTCCCCTATCGATCAGATTAAAGCCCGGATAGATGTTGTTCAGGAAATAGGGGCGGTCGTGGAGTTAAAGCGCTCCGGAAAAAGCTATAAAGGGCTGTGCCCATTTCACGGCGAAAAAACACCTTCTTTTTATGTCTTCCCCGAGACTGGAACATGGCGTTGCTTTGGCTGCGGCGAAGGCGGCGATATTTTTACCTTTTTGATGAAAACGCAATCGCTGACGTTCCACGACGCATTGAGCGAACTTGCAGATAAAGCCGGTATCCCTATCGGATTTACGGATATTGAGTTTTCAGCCGGGTCTACTGAACGGCGAGAGCATTTGCAGAAACTGCGTGAAGTGAATGACGCGGCAGCGCTGTGGTATCATCATCAACTGCTGGCGGCAAACGAGGCGGCCAAAGCGCGATCCTACTTGCAATCTCGCGGAGTTACTAATGAAACGATTATAAAATTTCGTTTGGGGTATGCGCCGGAACATGGCGGCGCAGCGCAGTTTCTGCAAGAGCAGGGTTTTGCCAATCAACTAATTATTGAGGCTGGTTTGGCGCATATTAAGGAAGAAACCGGATTTATGGCAGAATATTTTCGCAGTCGCATTATGTTTCCAATTCGCGATTCGCGGGGAGTTATAGCGTTTGGTGGCCGCGAATTAGGCGGCGGAACACCAAAATATTTGAATTCGCCGCAAACGCCGCTGTTTGATAAAAGCGCGACATTATATGGATTAGATACCGCGCGGGAAGCGGTGCGCAAAGAAGACCGCATTGTAATTGTAGAAGGATATTTCGACGCAATTATTGCGCAGCAATATAATTATCGCAATACCGTTGCCTGTATTGGCAGCGCGATAACCGCCAAACATGTGGAAGTGATTAAGAAATTAACCCATAAACTCACCTTGGCGCTGGACCCCGATTCTGCCGGCCAAATGGCGACGCTGCGCGCGATTGAAGTTGCGCAAGAAGGTTTTGATCGCTCACTCGTTCCGCAACACCTGGCCCCTGCGCCGGAAGAGCCACGCATGAAAGGCAAAAAATCAGCGAAAAATTCACCGCTGCCGCAAAGCCCCATACAGTTTGAAGAACAAGTAAACGCTGAAATTACGATTATGGAGCTGCCGGATGGGATCGATCCCGATGAGTATATTCGCGCTAACCCCGCGGCGTGGCAGCGGCAAATGAGCGCCGCGATGCCTTTGATTGAATTTGCCATTAAAAACATTATGAACGCCCATGATCTGCGCAATTCATATGAACGCTTGAAAGCCAGCCATGAGCTGTTACAGGCAATAGCCGTTATGGCAGATCCCTTAAAACGGGATATGTATGTGCGGCGTATTGCCACTGAAATGCAGCTGCAGGAACGCGACGCTATCAATGAGCTGAATCGGCTGCGCCGGAAATATGCCGCAGGTGTGGCGCAAAAACGTTCACAAGGGAGTAATTCGGCCAATAATGTGGCCAATAAGTACTATGATCCTGATGATACTTTTGTTGCAGAAACCCCCCGAAATGACGCTATTTCAGATCGGATGAGACTAGGAAACACGCTTGAGGAACAGATCCTTTCCTTGATTATAAACTACCCTGTTATTGCACAGGAGATATATGTTATAATTGAAGTGAATGACTTCGAAGGAACCGAGACAAGAGCGTTATTCAGCCTGATTTTGCAAGCAAGCGGCAGACAGGATAGTGATAGTACTGCGTCAG
>JAJYBV010000113.1 GCA_021778805.1 Chloroflexota bacterium
GTGCGGCGTATGCTCTAAAACAAACGATATGGGGTGACGCTTTTGCTCCGGCGCGGTATTGGCGGCCAAATGGCCACAAAACGAACACCACACGATGAATCGTGTGGCTTGTTTCCCCACCTCCACCCGTGTATAGCCGGTCAGTGTTTGTTCAACAACAGGCGCTATGGGGTACTCGCTTTGCTCCTATGCCATATCGTATCTTTTACATTATTTGGTTTCCCTGCCTCATTGCGGATCTTATCAATATCCCCTGAGTAGTTACCATAATTTTTAGTGCAGATTGACATGCACAGTATGTATTTGGCGGAGGGAAGCCGATGAACTTTGAAGATGAGATTGCAAAAATCAAGGAAAATCCTGCATATTTTATTGAACAATATTGCGTCATTCGGCATCCGTCGCGCGGTATTGTTCCCTTTATGCTTTGGGATTGGCAGCGTGAAGTTTTAAAAGTATTTCAGCGGGAAAAACGAATCATCATATTAAAATCCCGGCAATTAGGCGCATCAGAGTTAGCGGCGGCGTATGCGCTATGGATGGCGCGGTTTACTCCGGCTGCGCAAATTGCGCTGTTGTCGCGAAATCAGCGCGAGGCAAATGATTTGCTGGAGCGCATTTTTTTTACACATGAGCAATTGCCGGATTGGCTGCGCGCTGCCCCGGCGAAGCAGGAGGAACCCGGAGCGGCTGATGGAGTGACGCTGCGGCGTCATTCCGGCAGGATGTTAGAGTTTGGGCATACCGAATGCGGCGTCCGAATAGCGCAGGTAAAAAGAAACCGCGTGGTTTCCAGCCGAATCGAATCTTTTCCGGCGGCGCGCGGCGCAGTGAGATCGCGGGCAATATCGCTGATTGTGCTGGATGAATGGGCGCATCAGCCATGGCAAGATGAGATATGGACGGCAATAGAGCCGGCGGTGTCTGCCGGAGGGCAAATAATCGGTGTTTCTACGGCGCATGGGGTCGGCAATGTATTTTATAGAATTTGGCAAAAAAGTCATCTCACCCAGATTATTGACGAAACTGCCGCGCAACGTATAGATTCACCGCAATCGGGAACTTTTGCGGCAATATTTTTGCCATGGAACACTAACCCCGAACGCACCGAACAGTGGCGCCGCGAACGAGAGGCAGTGATGGAGCCTTGGCAGATGAGCCAAGAATATCCCGAAACCGCGGTTGAAGCGTTTGTGCAAAGCGGTCGGCCGGTTTTTGATCGCGAACTATTAGCGCGCTGTGAACCGATTATTGCACAGTTGCCGGAGCCGCGAGAGCCTGAAGATGGAGTGCGCATTTGGGAAGATCCGCAAGCCGGCCATAGTTATGTGATTGGAGCGGATACTGCGGAAGGATTATCCGACGGTGATTTTGACGCTGCTTGTGTTTTGGATATGCAGACGGGTAAACAATGCGCGGCAATATATGGCCGCTGGCCGCCGGATATTTTTGCGGCGAAACTGGCGCGGATTGGCGCACAATTTGGCGGCGCGCTGCTTGCGGTGGAACGGAATCAGCATGGTTTTGCTGTATTATTGGCGCTGAAAACCGCGGGATATGAACATTTATATTACTATAGCGACCCCATTCGTGATGTTGCGCAGGAAGAAAGCCGGCCCGGCTGGCCGACGAACATGCGAACGAAACCGCTGATGATTGCGCATTTAGCGCGTTGTTTGCGCGAACAAAGCTATTTACCGGCGGATCGGCAGTTTTTGCATGAGGCGCTGGTGTATTCTTACCGCGCCGATGGCTCTACCGGCGCTCCGGCGGGATTTCATGATGATATTGTAATTGCGCACGCAATTGCGCTAAGCGCCGCGGCGGAGCCAAACGCTGCCGCTGAGACGCTGCGGATGTTTGCCGTATTAACAAATCTTGAAGACGCAGCGGAATAGCAGAAAATTAATGCGCGTTGGAGTCATTATAGACCTAAGCATACAGAGTCGGGGGTGTTTCTCGATTCCGCTTAATCTTTTTTAGGCTCAGGTCTCTAGCAGCAGAATGAAGAGGAGGTAACAGTATATGGCAAAACCAAACGCCGCCATCATTGCGGGGAAAACAGTGGTGTTTGTTGGCAATGAAAGTGAATTTTGGGGTGCTGCGGATATTGCTTCCGCTGCGCGGCGTGCGCGTGTTTTGGGGATAGATTCATTGTGTGTGAAGCGCGCCGACGGAACACGAAAGTGGTATAGCAGTCCTGAGCAAATTGCGGCTGAATATAAAGCTGCGCATGAAGCAGGGATGGGATATATTCCCATTATGTATTGCTATGGGCCGCGGTTTGGTATGAATTACATCACTGAAGAGTGCGCTATTTTGCGTGAAATGCAACGCGCGGTTGCTTCGGCAGAGCCGACGGGAACAGGGTTTGCGTGCGCAGATATGGAGATTGAGTGGGATAATAATCCCCTTGCAGCGCAGCGTTTTTGCGGATTGATGCAAAAGAGTCCTTTTTTGCTTTATATAACTACCTGGGCAGATCCTGTGCAGCAAGGTTGGCTTGAAGTTGCCCGCCGGCTGGATCCTTGCGCAGACGCATGGGTACCACAGCAGTATAATGATTGGCTGGCGGCGCAAAGCAATCAATTGGGGGAAATAAGCGTGAAGCCGATATTTCCGGCGGTAGATGTTACCAATGAATTTGGTGTTAATCACCCTGTGGCAATAGCGCAAACTGCGGCGCAGCGCCGTCCGGCTTCGGTGTGGCTTTGGGAATATGTTCCTGTGATGGCTAACCGCCAATTAACACAAAATATTGTTGCAGCGCTGCGCAACAGCGGCGTTTCCGTCGGTGGAAATAGCGCTTCGTCTGTCGGGGCTTCGGGAAGCTCGGGCGCAGTTCCGGCGCCGCCATCTCATCCAACATCTCCTGCAATGCCGTCCGAACGGATATATCTGGTTCAGCCCGGTGATACCTTGATTGGGATTGCGGAAAAATTAGGTGTTGATTCGTGGTGGAATGTGTATACAGCAAATAAAACTTTGATTGAAACTATGGCGAAAAGGCACGGCTTTGCCAACAGCCACAACGGTGATATTATTTTTCCGGGCGAGCGTCTGGTTATTGCGTAGAGGTAACTACTCAGGGGGTATCGTGCTTTTGCCCTGCCACATATACAGGGATTCGTAAGGGGCAGTAGCCCCTTGCGCGGGGATTGGGGTGTCCCCAAAAATATCTTTTTATTTTTCCGATGGGAAATATTGGTAGCCGAGCAGCAAGGGCGACCGCAAGGGTCGCCCCTACCGGATTGCATTGCCACATGTGTACCGCGCGGCGTATGCTATAAAATAAACGAGATGTGGTGGCGCTTGTGCTTCGGAGCGGTGTAGGTGGTTTTGCGGTTGACCTTGCTGCCATTACTATCAATGCCGCGCTGTATCTTTTCCCTCATTAAAAATCTTCTCAATGCCCCCTAAATAGTGACAAATTTCCAAAAATTGTAAATTAAGCAGTCATACGTATTACTTTTGGGTCATATTGCCGATTTTTAGTATGAAATTGTTATTTCTATCTATGCAGTGTAATATGGTATACTGAATTGTTTGAAAAATATTGATTGCATCCCGTTTTTTTAAGAATTTTCTTTTCATGAATCGTATCACAAAATTGTAATAAAAAAACATTATTATGAATAATAAAACTATTTTTTGTTGAATGGCAAGATATGACTTTGAATTACAAAAGAGAAAAATCTTATTGAAAAACATACGGTATATTTTGAATTTTTGGATAGGAGCCACAATGGGAAATTATTGCCTGATTTTTTGCCGCGTGAAATGACATAACAATAATTCCTGCAACCTGGCGTAAATTATGCTGTACTGTAAAATTGTGGCGCAATGTGGCGTAAATAAAGAGTTTACCATAATACTCAATGAAATATCGAAAAGTTATAATAGAGACCTGAGCATAATTTAGGAATAAGAAGAGTCTGGGGCCACTCCCGGCCCCGTCAGGAGGCATGCTGCCTTTGGCTATTCCTGCTTTGTGCTTTACGTATGCTCAGATCCATAGGCTGTTTAATGAAATGTGTATCAAAAGATTTTGAAACAGCAATTGTAGATGTAGTTTTGCATAACGCTGAAACGCTATGCTTTGTAAAACATTATAGGAAGTAATTACATGCAAGCAACACACCAACTAAAACGACAAATGCGCAAACGACAGTGGGGCGCTGAGCGCAGGACTCAGCCGCTGCCAATGATGCATGAAAAACCATCAACACTAAAGATAGCATTAAGCAGGCTGGCAATCGTGTTAACGATTTGTTTGTGGGTGGTTTATATTATAGCAACCATTATTCGGCAATTTTTTTATGGGCCGAAAACATTCTCATTTTCTTTACAGGCTATTTTATATTCAATTATTGTTACTCTGCTGACTTTTTCCGCGCTGATGTACCTTGTTGCGCGGCAAGGAGCGCTGCAGCGGTTCAGCAAACATGTGCGTGTGCCGCGCGCTGAATTGGAAAGATATTTTGCGGAATATCAACCAACTATTACGGTGCTTGTGCCGTCATATAATGAAGAGCCGGAAGTAATTCGGAAAACATTGCTATCAGCAGCGCTGCAGGAATATCCGGGAATGCGCATTGTTCTGCTAGTCGATGATCCCCCTTTGCCCAAAAATCCCAAAGTTGCAGAGAAATTAAATATTACCCGTGATATTGGCAATGAAATTATGCGGCTGTTCACCGAACCGCGCGAACGTTTCAGTGAGGCTAAAGCTGATTTTGATCGCCGTTATGCATCCGGATCGGCCATAGGTCCACAAACTATCGCTGAATTGGCAAATCAATATGAGTGGGCGGCAAATTGGCTGCATAAAATAGCTGCAATGGAAGAATGCAGCGACCATGTAGATGTTTTCTTTATTGAACAGGTTCTTAATGGTTTAGCCGATGAATTGCGCTTGGTAGGACTGGCGCTGCAAGAATCGCTAAAAGCCGGCGCTGTACTCCCTGCTGACCGAGTTGGCCAGCTTTACAATCGTTTATGCTGGACGTTTAGCGCCGATGTAGTGATTTTTGAAAGAAAAAAATATGCGTCTTTATCTCATGAATCGAATAAAGCAATGAATTTAAATTCATATATTGGGTTGATGGGCAGAACTTTTTTGCAGCGCGAAACTCCGGATGGATCTATTCTTCTTCCATTGGCAGAGGGCCAACAAGGTGATATTTCTTTTCCGGATAGTGATTTTCTGCTGACATTAGACGCAGATTCGATTTTACTGCGCGAATATTGTTTGCGGCTGGTATATTTTTTGCAGCAGCCCGATAATTCCCGCGTAGCGGTAACGCAAACGCCGTATTCATCATTTCGCGGGGCAGAAACGCGCATTGAACGCCTTGCCGGCGCAACAACTGATATCCAGCATATTTTGCATCAAGGTATGAGTTATTATGGGGCAACATTTTGGGTTGGCGCAAACGCCGTTATCCGCAAAAAAGCGCTGGAAGATATTGCGGAAACTGAGTGGGTAGGCGGATTTGAAGTGCGCCGTTTTATTCAGGACCGTACTGTTATTGAAGACACTGAATCGAGTGTAGATTTAGCGTTGCACGGTTGGTCGCTGGTAAATTATCCCGAGCGGTTAAGCTATAGCGCTACGCCGCCTGACTTTGGCTCACTGATTGTGCAGCGGCGCCGATGGGCTAATGGAGGTTTGCTGATATTACCGAAATTATGGACGCAAACACGTGAACGCAAACAGCGTGGTGAGTTGGTTTCGCAAACCGAAATTTTGCTGCGGCTGAATTATATGGCGTCTATTGCTTGGGCAAGTTTTAGCTTGCTGTTTATATTAGCGTACCCATTTGACGGCAGATTGCTAAGCCCATTTGTGGCGTTGGCGGCTGCGCCATATTTTCTTTCCATGGCAGATGATTTGAAATATTGTGGCTATAAACGCACCGATATTTTCCGTATCTATGGATTTAACCTCATTCTTTTGCCGGTAAATCTGGCCGGCGTCTTTAAATCGCTGCAACAGGCGCTAACAAGCAAAAAAATCCCCTTTGCCCGAACACCAAAGGTGAAAAATCGCACTATTGCGCCGCTGCCATTTATTTTAGGGCCAATTTTTATAGTTGCTTTTTCCTTGTTTACTTTGGGCCGGGATACCTTAGCTCATCATTGGGTAAATGCTGCTTTTGAATGTTTTAATGCTTTAACCGCAACTTGGGCTATCGTTTCTTACATAGGTATTGGCGCCGCTCTATCTGATATGATGCGCGGTGTTGTCGATTGGTTTTATGTGGAGGTGCGGCCGAAAACATCTGCCGCTGCTGCGAAGCCCACGCTGGATTGGAACGCTGTGCTGTACCATGGCAACACGAGTGAAAAAACTCCTCTTAGCGCATTGTATGTAGCAACAGCCGCCCAGCCGCAAGCAAAAATAAAGCAGCAATATCGGCCGGATGTGGCCGATCAATCAATCAATGAAAAATATCGGCCGGCAGATATAGACGAACTATCATTGTCTTTGGCAGGAGAAAACACGTTATATGAATAATCAGGAATCTATACAACATATTCAAACAACTGAACCGGTGAGAAAATTATCGATTCCGCGGGTGCTGTTTGCGATATTTATACTCATCGCGCTTCCGGTCAGCTCAATTTTTATAGTCCGGCAGCAGATTGCGGCGCAAGCGCTTAAATCAAATAAACCATGGTTTGCGGCGTATGTGGATGTTACTGCAACTCCGATATTTCACTTTGAAACAATGGGCGCGTCTTCTAACCGCGACGCCATTCTATCTTTTATTGTTTCTTCACCATATAATGCTTGCGAGCCGATGTGGGGTGGAGTGTATTCTTTAAGCCAAGCAGCTAATGTTTTAGATTTAAATAGGCGAATTGCCCGACTGCAGCAGCAGGGCGGAAGCGTAGCGGTATCTTTCGGCGGACAGAAAAATCAGGAATTGGCGGTTGGCTGCACCGATCCAGCGCAACTGTTAAATGCGTATCAATCCGTTGTAGATCAATATAATATCAATACCATCGATCTTGATTTGGAAGGAAATAGTTTAACCGATACAAACGCCGCAAGCCGCCGCGCAATTGCTATTGCACAGCTGCAATCTCAGCGCCGCGCCGCCGGCAAACAGCTTGCAGTTTGGGTTACACTGCCGGTTACTCCGCAAGGACTGGATCAGGATGGAACAAACGCAATTAGTCAGCTGCTTATACATCATGTCGACCTTGCCGGTGTCAATATTATGACGATGGACTATGGTTCGAGTCTTTCAGCCGGACAAACGCTCATTAGCGCCTCGGAAAGCGCTTTAACACAAACAGAACGCCAGCTTGGTATTTTATATCAATTGGCCGGTATTCACTTGAATGACGCTTCGTTGTGGAGAAAGTTAGGCGCGACCCCGATGATTGGCCAAAATGATACATCGAATGAGGTTTTTACTTTACAAGACGCAGTAGCATTGAATCAATTTGCCACTGCGCATCATATGGGGCGAATGTCGATGTGGTCAGCAAACAGAGATATTACTTGCGGACCAAATTATGTGTTTACTCAGATAGTTTCTGACGCATGCAGCGGAGTTACTCAAAATTCGGGGGATTTTGCTAATCGATTAAGTGTTGGATTTGACGGCAGTATATTTTTAAGCGCAGGTTTTATCACAACCGCAGATGCTTTTGCTAAAATTGCTATGCAGCCGGATAATCCAGCCACCAGCCCATATCAGATCTGGTCCCCAACTGGCGCATATTTAGAGGGCACAAAAGTTGTGTGGCATCATAATGTATATCAAGCAAAGTGGTGGACACAGGGTGATGTGCCGGATAATCCGGTTTTGCAGGAATGGCAAACTCCATGGGAGCTTATTGGACCTGTTTTACCTGGTGAGAAGCCAATTCCACAGCCTACATTGCCACCGGGAACATTTCCCAATTGGTCAGGAACAGCCATTTACAATACCGGCGCAAGGGTTTTATTTCAAGGTGTTCCCTATCAAGCAAAATGGTGGAATACCGGGCAAAGCCCGGCTGCAGCTGCCTCTAATCCTGATAGTTCACCTTGGTCGCCGTTGACACAAGCGCAGATTAACGCTATAACAACCGGATCCAAATAATCGCATAGCGCCGTCAAAAAGATCATTATTGATTTATTTGGCGGCGTTTGAATTTTTCTAAAAATGTAAGTTACTGCGCCGACTAATCTTCCAAAGGTCCTAATGCTGTTGGAAAACAGTGCATAATCGCTGTATCCCCCTTCAGAAAAATGAAAAATGCGCCGAGATAAACATTAATCGCAGAAAATACTGTTTGCGAGATTCTTTTCATGATGAGCTTCACAATATTTGTGTGAAGCGGCGCCCGCTACTTTACTTCGGCATATACGCCACAGCGGACGCTAGGTATGCAAACCTGCTGCGCATGGACGGATTTTACCACCGTTGCAGTTTGCTCAAGGAAGCCCGGGTATTCCCCCGGCAGAGGAGGCCATTTTACAAAATGGGATTTAGAATCAACACCAATCTCGACGCGATTATTGCCAACAACAACCTGACACAAACATCTACCGATATGATGTCTGTGATGCAGAAACTGTCTTCCGGGTTGCAGATTAACTACGCCAGCGATAACGCCGCCGGTTACGCCATCGGCCAGAAGCTGAACG
>JAJYBV010000114.1 GCA_021778805.1 Chloroflexota bacterium
TCCGTATTCTGCGCATCGCCAAACAGCCGTTTAAAAACGAAATCGTTTTTGGGCGGCAAAAAGTCCATAGTGTTCCCTCATTAGGCTTTTTGTATAGTATACCGCATTGTGCGTCATTTTTTCTACTTTAAAAAGATGTTTTGGGAGGCGCCCCAAACCCCGCGCAAGGGGCTGCCGCCCCTTACGAATCCCCGTGGGCGCGGCGCGGTATTGTTTTATAAATAATGTTTTGGGAGGCGCCCCAAACCCTGCGCAAGGGGCTGCTGCCCCTTACGAATCTTGGGGTTATATGCGTGTGGTGGTAGCAGTTTAGTTTTGGAATGCGTCTTTTATTTTATCAAAAATATTTTGATTGCCGCGTTCGTTCTGCTGTTTTTCAATTTCAGCGTATTCACGCAGCAGCTCTTTTTGCCGCGGCGTAAGGGTGTTTGGTGTAACCACTTTTACAATAATATGCATATCGCCCCGTTGCTGGCTGTGCACCACCGGCGCTCCCTGACCTTTAATTCTGAAAGAGCGGCCGGTTTGTGTGCCGGCGGGGATTTTTAGAGTGGTTTTTGTACCGTCGATGGTAGGCGCGTCTACCTCATCGCCCAAGGCAAGCTGAGCAAAGGAACAATTCATTTCATAAATGATATCGTTGCCTTGGCGCTTAAAGAATGGATGCGGCTTTACTGTAAGGTTTACATACAAATTGCCGGCAGAGCTGCCTTTAGGGCCGGCTTCACCTTCACCTTGTACGCGAACGGTAACGCCGTCATCAACTCCGGCGGGAATATTCACCATAACATGGCGGTTAGCGCGAACACGGCCTTGGCCGCGGCATTTTTCGCAAGGAGTGGATATAACTTTGCCTTCGCCGTGGCAGCGTTCACAAACCATAACATTTACAAACTGCCCAAAAATCGACTGCTGCACTTTGCGAATTTCTCCCGTGCCTTGGCATACCGGGCAGCGCTGGGTAGATGTGCCCGGCTGTGCCCCGCTGCCGGAACACACTGTGCAGCCTTCCCAACGGGGAATATCAATTTCTTTTTGGCAACCAAACACCGCTTCTTCAAAAGAAATAGTTAAATCATATTTGATATCGGAACCGCGCTGCGCCGCGCCGCGCCTTTGCTGGCCGGGTCCGGAAGCGTTAAAGAATTGATCAAAAATATCACCGAAATTAAACACAAAGGGATCAAAGCCGGCTGCGCCGCTATCGCCGCTAACACCTGCGTGGCCAAATCGATCATAGCGCTGGCGTTTTTCCGGATCGCTTAAAATTTCATACGCTTCGCTTACTTCCTTAAAGCGCGCTTCCGCGCCATTTTCTTTGTTTACATCGGGGTGGTACTGCCGCGCAAGTTTGCGGAATGCTTTTTTAATTTCATCTTCAGATGCGTTGCGGCTGATACCTAAAATTTCATAATAATCACGCTTAGACGCCATGAGCGGATTCCTCCAGCCATCAATTGAATGCGTATCGAGGTATTCAGGTTCACTGCAGTGTAACCTGCCGCGATATTCAAAGATGTGTTATGTATTTTTACGTATATGGTTCAAAATCAATTATTTAGAATTTTTGCTTGCGCTATCAACCTGAGTCTTCGTAAAGCATAAACAGGATGCGCCGGAGGCGGCAGGCCTCTTGACGGAGCCGGGGATGACCCCCGATTCCTTTTAATCCTTTTTTAGGCTCAAGTTTCTATAAACAAAAGATTGTTGCTGTAGCAAGAACACTTGCATGGCGCACAGATAATTGCGCGCGCATGCAAAAATTCATCTGCGGCGGCGAATTAGTTAGATTCGCGGAATTCGCCGTCTACTGTATTATCATCGGCAGAATCAGTTCCGGTGGCAGAACCGGAATCGGCTGCGCCAGAATTGCCCATTTGACTGTAGATCTGCTCAGAGATTTTGTAGAACGCATTTTGCAGCGATTCACGCGCTGTTTTGATGCGCTCGATATCATCAGAGCCTAAGGCGGCGCGGACATCAGCGATCTTCGATTCTACATCGGATTTTTGATCGGCGGAAATTTTATCACCTAATTCACGCAGAGTTTTTTCGGCGTTATACGCTTCGCTGTCTGCCTGATTGCGGATTTCAATTTCGTCGCGGCGCTTTTTATCATCTTCTGCGTGCGATTGCGCGTCGCGGACCATGCGGTCGATTTCATCTTTGGAAAGGCCGCTGGAAGGCTGAATAGTAATATGCTGTTCGCGGCCGGTGCCTTTATCTTTAGCGCGCACATTCACAATGCCGTTTGCGTCGATATCGAAGGTAACTTCCACTTGGGGAATGCCGCGCGGGGCGGGCGGAATGCCGTCCAAAATAAATCTGCCCAAGGAGCGGTTATCGCGCGCCATTTCACGTTCGCCCTGCAGCACATTAATTTCCACGCTCGTTTGGTTATCGGAAGCGGTAGAATATACTTGGCTTTTTTGTGTGGGGATGGTGGTGTTGCGGTCGATTAATTTGCTGAATACGCCGCCGAGGGTTTCAATGCCCAAGGAAAGCGGAGTAACGTCTAACAGCAGCACATCACGCACATCGCCGGTTAGCACAGCGGCTTGAATTGCGGCGCCAACGGCAACGACTTCATCGGGATTAACGCTTTTATTCGGGTCGCGGTCAAAAATTCTTTTAACGGTGTTAACAACCAAAGGCATACGAATTTGGCCGCCGACAAGAACAACCTCATTAATTTGGCGGGTATCCAGCCCGGAATCTGCAATAGCTTTCATCACGGGGTCTTTCGTTTTGTCAATCAGGTCGCCAACCAATTGTTCCAGTTTTGCTCTGGTCAATGTCATATTCAAATGTTTGGGGCCGGCGGCGTCGGCGGTAACGAACGGCAGATTAATTTCAGAAGACATAGTGGTTGAAAGCTCTTTTTTCGCTTTTTCCGCGGCTTCTTTCAATCGCTGCAGCGCCATTTTATCGGTGCGCAGGTCTATGCCGTTTTCGGCTTTAAAGGAATCTGCCAGCCAAGTAATAATGCGTTGATCTAAGTCATCGCCGCCAAGATGGGTATCGCCGTTTGTGCTTTTAACTTCAAAAACGCCTTCACCCAGTTCCAGAATAGAAATATCGAAAGTGCCGCCGCCAAGGTCATAAACGGCGATGCGTTCGTCTTTCTTTTTATCTAAGCCATACGCCAAGGATGCGGCGGTGGGTTCGTTGATGATACGAAGCACTTCTAACCCGGCGATTTTTCCGGCGTCTTTTGTTGCTTGGCGCTGCGCGTCGTTAAAGTAGGCGGGAACGGTAATAACAGCTTGGGTTACTTTTTCGCCTAAGTAAGATTCTGCGTCTTGTTTTAATTTCTGCAAAATCATGGCGGAAATTTCCGGTGGGGAATATTGTCTGCCAAGCACTTCTACCCAAGCGTCGCCGTTCGAGGCTTCAACAACTTTATAGGGAACGAGCTGCTTATCGCGGTTTACTTCGGGATCGCGATATTTGCGGCCCATGAAACGTTTAATGGAAAAGATAGTATTTTCGGGATTGGTAATTGCCTGACGTTTGGCGACTTCACCAACCAGGCGTTCGCCATTTTTTGTGAACGCAACGACCGAAGGAGTTGTTCTGGCGCCTTCGGCGTTAGGAATGACGACCGGTTCGCCGCCCTCCATAACAGCAACGACTGAATTAGTCGTGCCAAGATCTATGCCTATAACTTTTGCCATAAAGGGAAAATCCTCCGCTGGGAATTGTACTGTATTACGGCGCGCGCACGGCGCAACGCCAATGTATTTTTTGAATTAAGACGCTTCATCAACCGGCGCCGGCGCGGCATCGGAATCTTGCTGCGCCGTATCTGCGTCTTCATACGTCTCTGCCGCAGGTTCAACATAGTTATCCAGCAAATCGGTCATCACTTGCGTAATATACCGCACGATAGCTACGGCGCGGCTGTATTGCATGCGAGTTGGGCCAATAACGCCGATAACGCCGCCGGCTTTTCCCGGGTTTCCATATCGGGAAAGCACAAAACTGATATCGCGCAGCTGAGTTTGCTCGGTTTCACCGCCGATAACAACTTGCACATTGCCTTCTTGCGCAGTTTGTGAATGCAGCATAGGCAGGAGATTATTTGTTTCCAAAGCTTCGATTAAAGACTGCATACGTTCGGAACGCTCTTGGTCATCGCCGAAGCGCGAAAATTCCGGTTGACTAAGAATACGGGTAAGCCCGGCCTGATAAATATCATCTGCGCTCCACATATTTTGCTGGCGCAATAATTGTTCCAAACCAAGTAATAACGTTCGTTCGTTTACACCAAGGCTATCCATTTGCAGCGATGAAATAAACGCTTCAACCGCGGCAAGCCCATACCCGGCAAACCGCTGATTCATTGCGTCTGCCATGCGGCTCAGCTCATCTTGCGGCTGGGCGTATTCCAGAAAAATACGGGTTTGCGGAACAGTTCCATCGGTTAACGCAACCACAAGCAGCGCGATGGGGTCATTCAGCGCAATAATCGCAATATGTTTTATGGAACTGTCGCTTACCGCGCGCGGTGTCGTAACCACTGCGGCGCCGCCAAGGAACTGAGACAATATGGTTGCGCTTAGCCGCGCCCATTGATCTAGCTGCCCCTGCACCTGATAAAACATATGGCGGATAAGCTGCTGCTCATCTGCTGATAGGGTAGACTCCAGCATTAGGTGTTCGACAAAATACCGATACCCATCCGCTGAAGGAATGCGTCCGCCGGAAGTGTGCCGCTGGTAAACCAGCCCATCTTCTTCCAGTGTTTTCAAGTCGATTCGTATTGTTGCCGGGCTGTAGCCCAAGCGGTACTTATCGGCCAGCGCTTGCGAAGGCACCGGCTCTGCAGTACGTATATATTCTTCTACAAGCGCGCGTAAAACCGCTTCACGCCGGGGAGTCATATGCGCCGACATATAATCGATTGCCTTCCTGTTTTTATTGTGATACCCCCGCCAACTTTTTCTGGCGCTGTATCTTGCTTCGTGTTAGCAATCTCTTCTTTAGACTGCTAGCACACACACTATATGTTATACCATGATACCGTCGAAAAGTCAAGATTTTTATGTAGAACTATCCCCTGCTTGTGTCTGCTTCTACGCTGCAAGGATGTTTCAGCGGACACATTCATGGCATAATATATAGTAAAGCGTACAATACGCCGCGGCGCAGTTTTATCCTCAATGTATTTTTCAAGGCGCCGCGGCGCCGGCGTATTGCTGCGATTAGCAAAAAACAAATTTTACAAAATATTTTATTTTATTCATGCATATCTCTTTCTGAAAGAAGGCAGAGTTATGTCGCAACACACATCTGCACAAGCGGCAGCTGCAGCAATGCGGAGGCTTTCCCGAAAAAATCAGCTTGCGCTCAGCGCATTTTGGCTAAGCCTGAATTTTCAATCTACGGCCTTATTACCTGTTGTCATTCCTTTGCAAATTGCGGTCTTTATTACACCCAATTCCGTTGGATCTTCGCAGCAAGTTTTATTTTTAGGCTGGCTTTCGGCAATCGGCAGTGTTACCGCGCTGATTATTCAACCGGTTATTGGCGTTCTTTCCGACCATACATTTGGTCCATATGGCCGGCGCAGGCCGTATGTAGCGGCCGGAACCATGCTGATGATCAGCGGTTCATTCATATTAGCTGTGTCGGCCAATGTTCCGGCCTTTGTTTTCGGTTTTCTGATAACTCAAGTTGCGGGAAACACCGCAACCGCGGCGTACCAGGCGCTGATTCCGGATATTGCCCCGGAAGATCAGCGAGGCGAGGCTTCGGGATATATGGGGATTATGACGATTCTTGGTTCGGTTGGCAGCCTTATTGCCGCCGGAATGCTGTTCAGCGAAATTACTGCGCCGGTTTCCGCTTCTGCGGTGCAGCAAAGCGCAGTGATATTTTATGGAATAACGATTGCTATTATGGCGCTGGGAGCGTTTGTAACAATTATTGGTGTTCATGAAGAAAGCCTTACCCGTGGCCAAGCCCAGCAATATAGTATTTCTCGCCGCGCTATCAGAAATCTTTGGACAGACCCTTGGAGTCATCCGAATTTTGTCTGGGTGTTTCTAACCCGCGCTTTTGTCATGCTGGGCATTACGTTATTTATGACATTTATTGAATATTATGTGTCCTCGGTATATAACGCTGCCGATTTTGTTCGCCAAACGGTTGGTGTGGCAAGCTTGGCGCTGATAAGCGGCATGGCCGGCGCGTTCATTTTTGGCGCGCTCTCCGATAAAATCGGCAGAATAGGTATTGTGTGCTTTGCGTCCATCTGTATGTCTGCGGCGGCGGGATCTTTTGTTGTGCTGCCGGCTGGCTTTCCCTTGTGGCCGCTGGGCGTTGTGTTTGGTGTGGGTTATGGCGCATATATGAGCACAGATTGGGCGATGGCGATAGATACGCTGCCTTCGGGCGATGATTTTGGCAAAGATATGGGCATATGGAGCTTAGCTTCTACCGTGCCATCTATTATTGCGCCGCTGCTGGGCAGCCTGGTTATTAATGGAATCGCGCAATTTGCGCCAATTACCAGCGGCTACCGTGCGGTATTTATTGCCGCTGTTGTGTTTCTTTTGCTAGGCGCCGTTTTTGTGCTGAAAATCAAAGAAAAACCGGCTGCGGCTGTGGTCTTTCCTGTTTCTGGCGGCGTACACACCGGCGCTGTGCGACCGCGGCGCGTTTCAACACTTTGGCGCTTGGCGTTTTCCTCTCATTCGGGCAAAGCGCGCGGATTTCTGCTTTTTTGGCCGGTGTGGGAACGAATTATGATGTTTTTTACCCATCCGCAAGAGATACCGGGATCTACCGCGCATATCATTCATATTGCCACATTCAAATACGCCGGCAAGCCATTTTTTCTTTCCGGCGAATGGATACAACGCGGGGACTTGATTTGTGAACTGCACTTAAATAACCAATTGATCGCTACGGCGTATGCAGTAAGTTCACCGTTTGAAATTATAGCGGCGATCCGCCAAGATTTAACCGCTTTGGCGCAATATATGGAGGCGGATGAGACCGGAAAACGCTTTAAGGCTATATTTGGTATAACGCTGTTAAGCCGCGCTGCCAAACGCATCGGTTTTACGGTTCGCGATCGTCCGGTAAATGTATATACCCGCATGGAGAGATTTTTTTTAAGCGGGCTATTAACTTTATATAGCTCCGAGGGTGTAAACCGCTTGGCAAAAGGGCATATGCAACAAGTTCGCCAGCAAGAAATATGGATGACAACTGCGGATTTGCTGGAACATTTTTTGCAGCGTCCGGAAATATCTTAGCTATTCAAGGGGTAAATCCGGGGATCCGTAAGGGGCAGCGCCCCTTGCACGGGGTTTGGGGCGTCCCCAAAATATCTTTTTATTTTATTTTCCGATGGGAAATATTGGTAGCCGAGCAACAAGGGCGACCGCAAGGGTCGCCTTGCCGAAATTTTGGTGCGCTGCATTACCTGGTACCAGAAACTTCCGACGCTGTTTGCGCGCTTTGCAAAAACACTTGCGCTGATGCGCGCTGCAGCAATATGCCCAGCAACGCCAGCGCTGTGAGCGCTATGACTTGAAATGCAAGCAAAGGAAAATCTGCCAGCAGGCGGGTAAATGGCTCATAGCCAAATGCGTCAATGATATTCGTATTAGCAGGTCCGCGATACATCAAGTTCATCGGCGCTAAAAAGCACACCAGCAAACTGAGCTGGTAGAGGATAAATGCTTTTTGAGACATTCCTTTGAAAAACGCTCTACCCACTATGATGAGCGGGATTATCCCAATTATATAGGGAAGAACTTCCAGCAGTGGATCCGGCCAATAGATCAAAATGCGCGCATACAGATCGGCCGGTGTTGAGCTGAACGCTAGATTCGCCGGATTGCCAAACAATTGCAGTTGCTGCAGTACAGTAACATGATGAATCGGTGGAAATAAATTTGCCGGTGGTGGTCCTACGCCGCTATAAGAATGAAAAGAGCTTAAAGGGCCATATTTTTGAATGAGTGAGTCAGAAGCATTGGGAGAAAGAAATACATAATGCAGTTCCTCCAATTGCAGTGGCGCTACCCAAGGAGCAAGAAAAGCTATACTGAGCAGAGCGGAGGCGGATGCAAACAATTTTGTAGCATAGCGAGAGTAAAATAGGTGAGACCGCGATGTGGCGCGGTGAGTTGGCTGTGTTTGCACAGGTAAAAACATGCCGCCAAGTATCGTCATGCCAACAAGAGCAATGGCTGTAAGCAGAAAGCCCAGCCAAAATAAAGAGTTGGAAGGAAACCATGCAACAGGATTATAATCCGCCAGAAAAATAATTGTTGCATAATGTAAGTAAAGAATATTAACAGGCGCTAATGCGCCAAATAAGAGGCTGGGAAAATAAAGAAAGTGCGTCCATTTCGGCAGCGGCTTGAAGATGCGCCAAAGACTCATGGCAAAGGGAATGACGCCGATGCAGTAGGGCAAGATAATAGTGAAGGGAGTTGGTACATAATAATTAACTCACCTTACGCACAATCAATCGCACAGGAGGTTTTGAGAGATCGAAGTTCAGACAAACTGGATTGCAGAGCTTTGAGATAGAGCTTTGTTTTGAGAGCAAAGTGATTCAGGTGAGTCGC
>JAJYBV010000026.1 GCA_021778805.1 Chloroflexota bacterium
TGAGCAGAGTACATTGAGTGCCCATTGTTGAACAAACACTGACCGGCTACACACGGGTGGAGGTGGGGAAACAAGCCACACGATTCATCGTGTGGTGTTCGTTTTGTGGCCACCCTTGGCGCCTACACTGCTCCGAAGCGCAAGCGCCGCTGTATCTCGTTTATTTTAGAGCATACACCGCGCGGTACACATGAGGCCATGCAATCCGGTAGGGGCGACCCTTGCGGTCGCCCTTGCTGCTCGGCTACCAATATTTCCCATCGGAAAATAAAATAAAAAGAGATTTTTGGGGACACCCCAAACCCCGCGCAAGGGGCATCCGCCCCTTACGAATCCCTGGATTTTGTGGCCGCACGGTGGTTGTTTATATAAAAGATATTTTGGGAGGCGCCCCAAACCCCGCGCAAGAGGCATCCGCCCCTTACGCATCCCCGGATTTTATGGCCGCACGGTGGTTGTTTATATAAAAGATATTTTGGGAGGCGCCCCAAACCCCGCGCAAGGGGCATCCGCCCCTTACGCATCCCCGGATTTTGTGGTCGTGCGGTGGTTGTTTATATAAAAGAGATTTTTGGGAGGCGCCCCAAACCCCGCGCAAGGGGCATCCGCCCCTTACGAATCCCTGGATTTTGTGGTCGTGCGGTCACACATAAGGCAATATCTCCGAAAAAACTCTAACATATCTCTAACAATATTTATACGGTCTTCTAACAAACTCTGTGGTATTATCCTAATGGTCCGTTTGAAATAGTATCTAACGGCGCAGCCGAATGGCTGATTGAGACTGAATGTAAATATGGGTTACGTGGTGTGAAAACATTGAATTCCGAATTACGAAGTGACGCCGTGCCTGAATACAGCAATTGCAGTGCGTGCGAAAACTGCGGCGTGGAATTTAACTGGATCCCGTTCACCGCAGGCGGAAAAAAATATTGCTGTTCGGGCTGTTCACAAGGCGGCCCGTGTTCGTGCGATTATGACACACCAGCAATTGCCGTTGCCTTGCCCATATTTGAGGAGTTAAATAAGAACATGGCAGCTAAATCATCGAAAACATCCAAATCAGCCTCTGGAGGAGAAGAAATGGCAAATAAAATTAAACCGATTGGTGACCGCGTTGTAGTAAAACCGGCTCCCAAAGAAGAATTAACCAAGAGCGGGCTTATCATCCCCGATACCGCTAAAGAAAAACCACAGGAAGGCATTATTGTTGCTGTCGGCTCTGGCAAGCTGCAAGACAACGGCGAACGCTCTCCCATGGAATTAAAAGTTGGCGACCGGGTTTTGTTTTCTAAATACGGCGGCACAGAATTCAAACATGACGGCGAAGACCTTTTGGTTATGCGCGAATCTGATATTCTTGCAGTTCTTGCAGGCGAATAAATTAGCAACTAAGCTACATTCACGTTTCTAAACGTAAAAGGAGAATATATCTTCACATGGCAAAGCAAATTGTTTTCGACGAGACGGCTCGTCGCAAGCTGAAATCAGGTATAGATATTTTAGCTCAAGCAGTTAAAACAACATTAGGCCCCAAAGGCCGCAACATTGCGCTGGATAAAAAATTTGGCGCGCCGACCGTAACCCACGACGGCGTTACCATTGCTAAAGAAATTTCTTTGGAAGATCCGTTTGAAAATATGGGCGCGCAGCTGCTGAAAGAAGCCGCTGTAAAAACAAACGATGTTGCCGGTGACGGCACGACAACCGCTACCGTTTTGGCTCAGGCCATTGTTAACGAAGGCTTGCGCAACCTTGCCGCAGGCGCCAACCCCATGCAGCTTCGCCAGGGTATCGAGCGCGGCGTTGAAGCCGTTGTGGAATACATCCGCACATTGGCTATTCCGGTTGAAAGCAAAAAAGAAATTGCGCAGATCGCCACCGTTTCTGCCGCAGATGAAATGATTGGCAATTTGATTGCCGATGTTATGGACCATGTTGGTAAAGACGGCGTTATTACTGTAGAAGAATCCCGCGGCGTAAATTTTGAAACAGAATATGTTGAAGGCATGCAGATTGATAAAGGCTACAGCTCGGCGTATTTTGTCACCAACACCGACCGCATGGAAGCCGTTATCGAAGATTGCCACGTTCTGATTACCGACAAGAAAATCAGCGCGGTCAACGATATTCTGCCGATTTTAGAGAAAATTACCCAAACCGGCCAACGCAATATCGTCATCGTTGCAGAAGATGTCGACGGAGAAGCGCTTGCCACATTAGTTGTAAATAAAATGCGCGGCATGCTCAATGTGCTGGCAGTTAAGGCCCCCGGGTTTGGCGACCGCCGCAAAGAAATGCTCCGCGACTTGGCAATTTTAACCGGCGGACAGGTCATCAGCGAAGAGCTTGGCCGGCGCTTGGAAAATGTTACTATGGCAGACCTCGGAGAAGCCCGCCGCGTTATTGCCCGCAAAGATGACACCACCTTTGTTGAAGGCAAGGGCGACCAGTCTGAAATTCAGGCGCGCATTAAGCAGATCCGCGCGCAGATTGATGAAACCACCAGCGACTATGACCGCGAGAAATTGCAAGAGCGCCTTGCCAAGCTTTCCGGCGGCGTAGGAATTATTAAAGTTGGCGCCGGCACCGAAGTTGAGTTGAAATTCCGCAAAACACGTGTGGAAGACGCTTTGTCTTCAACCCGTTCTGCGGTTGAGGAAGGGTATGTTCCCGGCGGCACCGTTGCGTTGCTGAACGCAACAGAAGCGCTGGATAAATTAAATCTTACCGGCGACTCCTCAACCGGTGTGGCGATTTTGCGCCGCGCTTTGGAAGAACCAATGCGCCAAATTGCTGTAAACGCCGGATTGGATGGCGCCGTTATTGTTGAAGCCGTTCGCCGCGCGCAGCGCGAAAAAGCCGGCAACAAAAAAATCGGCTTTAATGTTATTACCGGCAAAACAGAAGATATGGTTGCCGCAGGTATTATTGACGCCGCTAAAGTGCAGCGCTTCGCGTTGCAAAACGCCGCCAGTATTGCCACTATGATTCTGACCACTGAAGCTTTAGTAACCGATCTTCCTGAAAAGGAAAAACCGGCTCCGGCTCCGATGCCCGAATATTAATCGCGTTTTTCCTCAAAAGCGGACCGAAGGAAATACTATTTCCTTCGGTCTTTTTTATGTTTTCTCCTTAAATCACTTGCGCGCAAAGTAACGATTCTGTTCCAAACCACGAAACGCCCGCAATATTTTTTTGCCATGAGTATACTAAACAAGAGTATGTTTTTTTGAGTGTGGGATTTCGTTTGAGTTTACTTGAACTGAAAGTGTGCTATGTCTGATTCTTCTTTGCGCCATGGATGGAATACCGGATTCCCGTCCCGGCATACTGCCGCAAATTATCAAAAATGGTATATACGCCGCCGCAGGTTTATTATGTTCCGCATGCGGATGCGTAAATATCAAACAAAAGAAAAAGCTGTTTTGCGCCGCAATACATTCATGGCGTTTCTTTCGGTATGTGTTGCCGCAGTAATTATTTTTATCGCCGCAGGGGCCGAATATTCCATGGTGTACTTCCAGCAGCAGCAAATTGCGCTGGAAAGCATTTACGCGCAGTCTACCGGAACCGACAGCATACGAATGTATGATATGCATGGCCAGCTGATTTATCAGTCGGATATCTATGGCATAAAACACAGTGTGTGCTACTACCAAATGCCGGATATTCTGCAAAAAGCTACTGTGGCTATTGAAGATCGAACATTTTGGACAAATTCCGGCATCGATCTGCATAGAATAATCGGCGCTTTTGCCGCTGATGTGCATTCTGATTCGATTGTTCAAGGGGCCAGCACAATTACGCAGCAGCTGCTGAAAAATACGGTTCTAAACGCCAAAATTACCTATACACGCAAACTGCAAGAAGCAATTTTAGCGGTTGGGTTAACCGAAACCGGTTTATATACGAAACAGCAGATTATGGAAATGTACCTGAACACCATCCCTTACGGCCCGGATATCTATGGAATCGACGCTGCCGCGCATGAATATTTTAATTATTCCGATGCGCCAAGCGTAAATACCGATTGTTCGATACAAACTAACACCGGCGGGCTAACTGCTTCCCAGCATTTAGATCTTGCGCAATCTTCTTTTTTAGCCGGCATACCCGATAATCCCAATATCTATAATCCAATGACGCCGACCGGTCTGCAAAACACGTTAACGCGGCAGAAATTAGTTCTGCAGGGAATGGTTCAGATGGGGTATATTACCGCCGCGCAGGCAACTGCGGCAGAACAAGAATCTGCCGGGCCGCACTTTTTAACGCCGGCGTCTCCTGCGCTGGACCTCGCGCCGAATTTTGTAAACTACGCGCTGCAGCAGCTGGCGGATATGATTGGAAGCGGCCAAATTAACATATCCCGTTCAGGGCTTTCGGTGTATACAACATTGGATTTACCTTTGCAGCAAAAAACGCAGCAATATATGTATCAGCATTTGTTTGGCAATGATATGGATGACTATGGCGGCTATATTCGGAATGATAACGCGACAGATTCAGCGGCAGTTTTAATTCAGCAAAGCACCGGAGATCTGCGTGTTTTGCTGGGCAGCTGGGATTTTAACGCAACAAAAACACCGTATGGCGCGCCGGTAGCCGGGCAATTTGATGTGGCTACACAGGGATTTCGGCAAATTGGCTCTACATTTAAGCCGATGTTATATACCACCGCGTTTGAAATGGGGTGGTATCCATCTATGCCGATATCCGATTTGCCAACCATTTTCCCCAACGTTGGAAAATCCGGCAGCTATAACTACCAGCAAGACGGTGTATATAAGCCGCTGGACGCCTATCGCGGTGTGTTTGCGGGAGATATTTATGTGCGTGAAGCAGTGCAGCATTCATTGGATATTCCCGCAGTAAAAACGCTGTCTTTTGTTGGGGTGGGTAATATGCTTTCGGCGTTGGCGCGATTTGGCATAACGCAGTATAAGGGCACGCCTGGTCTTTCAATGGCGCTAGGCGCGCTGGAAATGCGGCCGATAGATCTTGCCCACGCCTTTACAGTTATCGCCAATTATGGGCGTGATATTCCAATAAACGCCATTCAAAGCATCAGCGATTCGCAAGGCAACACTATTTACAATTACACTCCTCCGCAAGGAATACAAGTTTTTGAGCCACAGGCAACATTTTTAACAACTTCGGTTATTACCGATAATAAAACACGCGCTGCCGCATTTGGAATATGCAGCCCGCTGCGCCTGTATACCGCAACTCAAGCGCAATGCCAATATCAAAATAATCCCGGCATCGATTATCCGGCGGCGGCAAAAACCGGCACTACCGATAATTTAACAAACGATTGGGCGGCAGGGTTTACAACACAATATACGGGGGTTGTTTGGGTGGGGAATAGCAATGAGGCAGATGGAATGTATCATATTGACGGTATAACCGGGTCCGCGCCGATTTGGCAGAAAATGATGCTTGCCTCTTTAGGCTGTAAATATCCCGGAACAGGAAGCGCGGAAGGGTGTTCTGCGCCGCAGCGGTTCCCGATTCCGCCCGGAATAGTGCAGACAACAGCTACTTTGAACGGGCGAACCTCCGCCGATTGGTTCGCAACGGTAAATATGCCGCAAGATACAAATATCGGCAACGCCGGAAGTATGCCTTGTATCATTCCGAATTATCAAGTTGACGCAAACGCATTCAGTTTCTGCTGAATGCGCGCAAGGGGTTTATTGCCCCTTGCGCACTGTCGCTGCACAGCAGCGGTTCAGCGTTTTACTTTAAATGGAAGTGACGATCTGGCGGGCGTCTTCGCGCAGTTCCCGGCGTAAAACTTTGCCGGTATTATTTTCCGGCAAGGTATCGCGGAATACAACACGGCGCGGCGCTTTAAATACGGCCATGTTTGATCGGCAATAATCGATGATCTCTTGTTCGGAAGCCTGCGCCCCAGGTTTTAGAACAAGAAACGCAAACACCGATTCACCTTGGTAAGGATCCGGCGCAGGGACAACCGCAGCTTTTGCAACAGCTGGGTGCCGGAAAAGCGTTTCTTCAACTTCGCGCGGGTATACATTATAGCCCGAAACATTGATCATATCTTTCAGCCGGTCGACAATATAGTAATAGCCGTCGCCGTCTACGGTGGCCAAATCGCCGGTGTGCAGCCAATTATCTTTCAGTGTTTTGGCGGTGTCTTCGCTGCGTTTATAGTAGCCGCTCATAATATTGGCGCCGCTGCAGATTAATTCGCCGATGGTTCCCATTGGCACATCTTTGCCGGTTTCTGGATTGACAATGCGCACCAGCACGCCGGGAGCCGCCGGGCCAACAGAGCCTGCTTTGCTGAATGGCCCCGCGGCGTTGGTGGTAACAACTGGAGACGCTTCGGTTAGGCCATAACCTTCGGTGATATCTACTCCGGTAACGTTTTTAAAGTTTTCCAGAATTTGTACTGGCAGCGCCGCCGCTCCGGATCCACAGTAACGCAGTGAGGAAAGATTATACGATTTGGCGGTTGGCAAATTTGCCCATGCAATATACATTGGCGGCGCGCCATGCACCGCAGTAATTTTATATTTTTGGATCATACCCAGCGCGGCAGCCGGATCGAATCGTTCCATTAACACCATGGTGGCGCCAACCAGCACGGAAAGATTCATGGCGACATTCATAGCGTAGATATGGAATAGCGGCAGACCAACCCACACAACATCGCTGCCATCCAGCCCGATGCGTTGAGATGTATTCATTTGGTTGCAGTTGCCGATGAAATTTCCATGGGTAAGCATTGCGCCTTTGGGTTTGCCGGTTGTTCCCGATGTATAGCAGATAACTGCAACATCGCTGCTGTTGATAGCGGTTTTTGGCGGATCTTCAGTGGAGGTGGATCCAAACGCGCCGGCCCATGAAAGCGCGCCGGCAGGGGTTTGCGCCGCTGCGTTGACAATAATTTTTAATGAAGGAATTTCCGTTGCGGCGGCTTGTAAAGCGGGGTAAAACATTCCCACCGTAATAGCGGCTTTGGCTTCGCAGTCATTTAAAATAAACGCAATTTCCTGCGCTTTATACAGCGGATTTAAGGGAATAACAATGCCGCCGATGCGCATAACCCCATAATATGCTTCTAAGAATAGGGGAATATTGTGCATATAAATTGCGACTCGGTCGCCTTTTTGCACACCTAATTTTAAAAGTCCGTTGGCTACCTGATTTGCGCGTTCATTAAATTCTTTGTACGTGGTAGCCTGATCATGAAAAATAAATGCGGTTTTACCGGGTTCTCGCGCCGCGGTAATTTGTAGAACTTCACCCAGATTCATACTGTGCCCGCCTCTTCGTTGAGAGTATTCAACGCCATTCGCAAATTATGGATTGGTCGCTGTTATATTAACCATAGTATACAATATCTTCTTCCGTTTCCATGCAAAATTTTTATGAATTTGGCTGTAAACTGGGTATACTTGCCGTAAATATCTCTTGTATTCCCGTTATTGTGTCGTTCCACAGCGGATGCGCGAAATAATTATCTGCCGCTAGCCCCTGATAATCGCCAATAAATCCGGAGCCGTTGTCATCAATTGGTTCATCAATAAGGGGATTCCAGCTTTGCAAGGTAACGCGAATCGGCGTATGAAATGAAATTCCGTTGTTGTTAGATTGAATTAAGTATACGTCGATATATTGTATTAATGGATCGGCTTGAGTTGAAAAATAGGATATACTTACAACACCATCCGGCGCTACCGCAATTTGCGGCTGAAAATGATTGACATTTGCCGTTGTTGTATCCGGATTTACAGTGGTAGGCTGCGACCATGTTTGACCTTCATCTACAGATGTTGCCAGCATTATTTCCGATCCGTTTGCTGTTTCATCCGGCCAAGCAATATAGAGCTTGCCGCTTTTAGGATCTGAAGCCAGCGTAGGCAGTGAAAAATTGCGGTAATTTTGCCCCGGAAACGGCGATGGCAGATCGTGTATTTGTGCGATGAGGGCTGGCGCGCTCCACGTAGCGCCGCCGTCGCGCGAAGTTATGGCCAGCAATCTGGTTGGTATTTTGGGCGGATTATTCAGGATATCTACATAAGCGTCTGCAACAACGATAGCGCCGTCCGGTTCTACGACCGGTATAGCGCCAAGAGCGCCGTCGCACTGTAATGAGTTGCTCGGCCGGCCTTCGCCGGGATTTGTGCAGAATGACGCGCTGCCGTTGATTATTTTTTCGGGGCTGAAACTGGCTCCGCCATCTGTTGAAGCGGAAAACGCAAGTTTCTGCACACAAGGTATGGCGCTGCCACAGGGCGGCTGATTATTATCATATGACCAAACGACATAAATGTTGCCGCGATAGGGGCTGTGCGTATCATCTACTGTTATCCATGGTTTATCGTTGAATATGGCGCCGGATGTGTCTTCGTACACCGTAACAGGATTGCCGAACGTGCGGCCGCCATTATGCGAAACGGAAACCGATATGCCGCTGATATTATTGTTATCGGTAAATAATACTCCGGCGTAAACACTGCCATCCGGACCGAAAGCAAAACTAATATCAGATGTAATATACGACGCAGGGAAACCGGGCAGCGGCCCCGTATCAGTCCAAGTGCATCCTCCGTCGAAAGACACAAAAGTGCCAATTTGAAAGAGATATTTAGCGGGATTGGTAAAATATTTTGAACCGCCGATGAGATGCAGCGAATTGTTTGGGTCTTCCGCAATATTTGGTTCGCTATGCGCTTTATATTGGGATCCGGTAATAGCAACATTCTTATACGGCCCGTTGGAATTATTGCCCAACTGCACACAGTTACCGCCGTTATGGAGTGAGTATATGGGAACAGTGGATGTTGAATGAGCGGCAAAAGGTGACGAGCACGCCGCAACTGTAAGCAAACAAAGGCAAAGCGCAAGGAAACGCCGTAATCTCGGCAAATAAATTGAATACATTCTCATTTCTTTCTGCGTAGAGCAATATTTGAAAAAAACATTTAGATATCGTATCCTTTATATCAGAAAACCGCATAAAGAGCAATAAAATAAATTTTGATGGATACCTATGCAAACACCTAAAGCGCCCGATTTAACAAATATCCGTGAGTTACAGCGCATTGAGCGGCTGTTTCAAACACACGCGCGCAGTGAATTTTCGCAGCATTGGCTGATCGATCGCGGAGCGCTGGACGCCATAACAGAGGAATCTGGTGTTCACGCAGGCATAGCGGCGCTGGAGCTTGGCGCCGGATTTGGCGCGCTGACGATTGAATTGGCCCGCAAAGCAAAGCATGTGTATGCCGTAGAAATTGAAAACGCCGCCGCCGAGGCTTTAAAATATACAACACAATCGTTCGGCAATATAACTATTGTACGCGAAGATCTATTGAAATTGCGCCCCGAGGAATTATTTGGCGGTGAGCCTTATATTGTCGCCGCAAACCTGCCATACGCAATAACATCCAAAGCGATCCGCTATTATTTGGAGACGCCGCAGCCACCGATACATATGACAACGCTGATTCAAAAAGAAGTAGCTAAACGCATTATTGCAGATGACGAACACCAAAGTTTATTAGCGCTGAGTGTGCGCATGTACGCAGATGCGCGCATTGTGGCGGATGTGCCTGCGCATTGTTTTCGGCCGCCACCGGAAGTTGATTCTGCGGTGGTTGGTTTTCATATTCGCGAGCCGGTGATTCAGAACAGCGAAACGCGCCGCCGGGTGTTTCAATTGGCAAAGTATGCCTTTGAACAAAAACGCAAGCAAATTCATAATATTTTGCATAGCCGCAGTGGTTTGCCGGCTGTGGTAGTGCTGCGGTGGTTGGAAGAAGCGTCTGTAGCGCCGGATCGCCGGCCGCAGACGCTTTCACTTGCGGAATGGGAGCGGCTTGCGGAAAAAGAGCCGCGCAAAGCGTAGCGCAGACAGCAGAAAACGCAGGAGGCAGTATGCTTCCTGCCGGATCCGGGGGATGTCCCCCCGAATCTTCTTATTCCTTTTTAGGCTCAAGTCTCTAATAGAGAAATTGCACTCCCGGGCTGATGTAGATATATCTATAGTCTACTTTGCCCCAGCCGGCGCCGCGCCAGTTATCATTCATTTCACTGATGAGAATCCAGTAGTGATCGGGGTTAATTGCTACAACTTCCGCGTAGTGCCCTTCGCTGCTTGCGCCTTGCTGATAGGGATCAAACCAAACGGTGGCGCCAACGATGGGTACGCTGTGCCGCGGCAAATGCAGCGCTGCGTCGCCCTGCAAGTTAGGGTGCATTTCCTCCGGCCACCAATTGCACCAGCCCCACGCAGGCCGATAAGGGTAATTATTGGGGTTTGGTGAATATACATAGCCATAGCAGCCGGGGGGAACAGCCCAACTGGAGATAACAGGCAGCCAATAGTTTGTCGATTGGCATGGCTCTAGGCTTGTTGTGCCAAGAATAACCGGCGCCGATGCGTTTGCCGCCGCCGGACAAATTGCTTCTCCGGCAACAAGAACTTCTGTTACCGACATGCCGTTTGTTGCCGCCAGCGCTGATATGGAGACATGATATTTTGCGGCTATCGAGGCGAGCGTATCTCCTTGCTGCACAACAATTGGCGCCCCGGCGTCGCAGTGCGACGCATACGTAAGCTCATACATAGCTACAGACGCATTAAATCCCGAAGTTTTTGCGGAATTACTGCCATCTGATGATAAAGGATTTACCACCTCAATAAAAATAACCAGCGCTATAGAAATAACGGATAGCGCAATAATAACTTGCTTCATCCATGGCTTAAAAACCCGATATTTTATTTTTGGCGGCGGCAGAAATTGCTGCGGCCGGTTGTTTGATCCACCAGGTATTAAAAACACATTATTTTCCATGAAGTATTTTTTCCTTTCCAGGCGCCTGCCTTTACGTATATTGTATAGATCAATTGCATAGCGCGCAACTTTTGCAACTGTGTTTCCTATTCTTAAATGACAGCAAAAAAGGATCCGGGTACCCGGATCCTTACGTTGCAAAATAAAATAAAGCGGTTATTTGCGGAAGAATTTAGCGTTTAACGCAATGAAACTACTATCTTTTGCCGGAACAGCGCTTTCCTCAAAAATAGCGGTAACCGGGCAAGCAGGTTCGCATGCGCCGCAATCAATGCACTCATCGGGATTGATAAACAATTGATCGAACTGATCAAATTCGGAGTCCGAAGAAGAAGGGTGAATGCAGTCTACGGGGCATACATCCACGCATGCGCCGTCTTTAACACCGATACAAGGTGTGGTAATGACATATGTCATGAAAACAAAACTCCTCTTATGGAAAAGGTAAAATGTACTGATTTGGCTCGAAAGTATCGGCCGGATCGTTTGCTGCGCAGTTGTGGCCGCCGGCCCAAACAGTGATTTCGGGCGGAGGCCCTGCTCTCATTATAATATGAGCAAAAAGGCGAATACAATGCCGGAAGCTAATTTCCAGCGTATTTTCAAGGCAAACATACGGGAAATTTACCGACAGCCGGTGATATTCCATGAAATGTTCGGAAAACTTCCGAACAAATTGCAGTATATCACAGATTTATGGACTCTGTGAGTTTGCTTAAAACATGAATTTGCCGTTTTTCATGAATAGTTCGCCATCGATAGTAACTTCGCCGTCGGCGCGCATTTCTTTAATAAAATCCCAGTGAATAGCGGAATGATTTAGTCCGCCGGTTTCGGGATAACTTTCACCCAGCGCCATATGGATGGTTCCGCCGATTTTTTCATCGTACAGGGTATTGATGATGGCGCGGTCGATGCCGAAATTATTGCCGAACGCAAATTCACCTAAGAATCTGGCGCCTTCATCGATATTCAACATTTTCAGCAGGAAATCTTCCCCTTCGGTGGCCGAGGCGCGGATAACTTTGCCGTTTTCAAACGTTAGTGAGGCGCCTTTAACAATTTTGCCATCACGCGAGCTGGGGAAGTCGAAGGTAATAGTGCCGTTTACGGAATTTTCGACGGGGCCGGTAAAAAATTCACCGCTGGGAAAATTGCGTTTGCCATCGCTATTGATAAAAGTTCTGCCGGCAATGGATAACGATAAATCGACGCCGGAGCCATGAACTTCGACTGACTTTTTCCCTTTCAGCCAATCGACATATTTTTGCTGCTGTCTGCCTAATTCTCTCCAGCGTTCTGCAGGATCTTCGGAATTTAAGAAGCAGGCTTCAAACACGAATTCCTCAAATTCGGCTAACGACATGCCGGCGAGCTGCGCGGCCCCTTCCGTTGGCCACAAAGTACCGCACCAAGTAAGCGCGCGGGGAGTTTTAGCGGCGTTGGGATTAATTTGCGGCGGTCGGTTAGCGAGCGCCATGCGTTCAGAGGAAATGTTGGTGAGCGCCAAAGGATTAGCGGAAGCGCTGATTCTCAGCCGTTTGTTGGCGTTAGCGTTAACAGCGGCTTCAATCGGCGAGCGCCAAAGCAATTGTTCATCCGAACCTTCTTGCAGCAAAATTTCATTTAAAGAAGGCATCGAGATGAGCGGAACCGGGTATCCGCCGCGTTTCAGTGTTTCGCGGTAAAACGCGGTAATCAGCGGCTCTGCCAAGGGAGTGGAAATAATGGAAACGATATCGCCGGGTTGAATATCCAAGCAATATTCGGCGAGGGTTTTTGCCCAGCGGGCAACACGAACATCAGTAATAGCCATGTGATTTACAAACTTCCTATAGCCATAGGCTATATAAAATAGGTAAGATAGCAATGATTGACATGCTCTTTCCTTCAGTATATACGCAGACTGATAGGTTTTGCGAAAGAGGCGCTTATCCTAAGACCAATCCGGAGGCTTATTTGTAGTTACTATTGATATAGGTATTTTATGGTATAATTGATAGTAAATTAACAAAAGTAGGTTCATGGATATGACAGTGGTAAAAATGAAGGCACATGTTGGTCTTGATGGTATTTTGAATATTTCAGTTCCTGTTGGCGTAACAGATATTGATTGCAATATAACTATTGAAGTTCAATCAAAATTTAGCCAGGAGGAATGGCTGCAATTTATTGAAGAGACTTTTGGAAGTCTTGAAGAAGATGAGCTTGAGCGTTTGCCACAAGGCATATTCGAACATCGTGAGACTGTTGATTGAATGAAATATTTGCTGGACACAAATGTTGTTATTGTTTATCTTAAGGGAAGATCATTACCTCTTAAGTTAAAAATTCAAACAATTAATCCAATAGATATTGCTGTAAGTTCAATTGTAAAAGCTGAGTTATTTGCTGGTTCGGCAAAAAGTCAAGACCCAATTAAAAGCCGCCAAAAACAAGAGATATTTCTTTCCAGATTTTTCTCACTTCCTTTTGATGATGAAACTGCACAAGTTTATGGATTATTGCGAGCTAATCTTGAAAAGCAAGGTAAACCGATAGGCCCAATGGATATGCTTATTGCCGCAACCGCAATAAGATGGAATCTTACGTTAATTACACATAATATAAGTGAATTTCAATTTATCGAAGGCTTATTGATTGAAGATTGGGAAGCATGATACATGCTGCAACAAAAGGATTTAAAACAGAGTATTTGATGGAACTTTTTCAAGAAATGGTAATTACTCAGGGGATATTAACAAAATCCAAATATTAAAGATACGGCGGGCGCCTGTGCTTCGGAGCGGTGGAGGCGCCAATGGTAGCCCCAAAACGAACACCACACGGTACACAGGGGGATACGTAAGGGGCGGATGCCCCTTGCGCGGGGATTGGGGTGTCCCCAAAATCTCTTTGTAAAAACAATCACCGCACGGTACACATGGGGATACGTAAGGGGCGGTAGCCCCTTACGCAGGGATTGGGGTGTCCCCAAAATCTCTTTTTATAAACAACCACCACACGGTACACACGGGGATACGTAAGGGGCGGTAGCCCCTTGCGCGGGGATTGGGGTGTCCCCAAATATTTTTTTTAAAATGAAGCACCGCATGGCACACACGGGGATACGTAAGGGGCGGATGCCCCTTGCGCGGGGATTGGGGTGTCCCCAAAATCTCTTTTATAAAAATCTTTCACAGGGCAATAGTGATTGCCGAGTGGCAAGGGCGACCGCAAGGGTCGCCCCTACCGGATTGCATGGCCTCATGTGTACCGTGCGGCGTATGCTCTAAAACAAACGATATGGGGTGACACTTGTGCTCCGGCGCGGTATTGGCGGCCAAATGGCCACAAAACGAACACCACACGGTACACAGGGGGATACGTAAGGGGCGGATGCCCCTTGCGCGGGGATTGGGGTGACCCCAAAATCTCTTTTTTATTTTTCCGATGGGAAATATTGATGGCTAGGCAGCAAGGGCGACCGCAAGGGTCGCCCCTACCGGATTGCATTGCCTCAATGTGTACCGTGCGGTGTTTGTTCAACAACAGGCGCTATGGGGCACTCAATGTACTCCGCTCTGTTGGTATTCATCCTGATTAAAATATCAAAGACCATAATCGTGTGGCTTGTTTCCCCGCCTCCACCCATGTGTACGGTGCGGTATTTTTCAAAAAATGTTCTTGAAGCCGCAATTAGAATTAGGCAATTGGCATAAATTGTGAAATAGTTACAATTGAAATTAGTTTGTGAATAAGGCATACTTAGGATAACTTCGGTTCATCGCAATGTATCTGCCTCACTGCCGGTTTTGCGTTGCCATACCCGGTGTAAACTAAATTGCAGATACTTGCGCAGCGCAGTATCATAAAAAATAAGAATAGGAAGGCGCGTTTTGTTATGTCGAATATGATACCGTTTACCAGCAACTATGAGGATAAGTCTAATGAGTTTGGCTACCAGTTTGAGTTTCACTGCCAGAGGTGCAATAACGGGTATGAAAGCACCTTTCAGCCTTCTGCTTCGGGTATTGGCGGCAATTTGCTGCAAAACGCAGGTAATTTGCTGGGCGGAATTTTTGAGCGGGTTAATAATATTAATGTGAGTGATATGATGCGCAGCCAAGCGCGAGACGCCGCCTTGCGCAAAGCGGTAGAGGAAATGAAGCCGTACTTCAGTCAGTGCCCGCGCTGTGGCGTTTGGGTTTGCAAACAGGTTTGCTGGAATGAACAAACTCAGCTTTGTGCTCAGTGCTCCCCCAAAGTGACGCAGGAGGTTGCCGCCATGCAGTCGCAGGCGCAGTTACAGCAGCTGCAGGAAAAAGTGCAAAAACAAGATTTTACAGCCGGAGTTGATGTGAAAGATGCGCAGGTTGGCCAATGTCCCCATTGCGGAGCAACATCGCAGGGCGGGAAATTTTGCGCAGAGTGCGGGCAGCCGCTTTCTACCAAAATAACTTGCGCAAAATGTAACGCCGAAATTGCCGCAAATGCTAAATTCTGCGCAAGTTGCGGAGCGCCAACCGCCCATTAGTTAAGATTGTTGGTTGCAACATTGATATATTGCTTAGGGTCTTTCATAATGAAAGAAGGACAAGATATACCTTGTGATATACTAGGGCGACCCCAAGGGTCGCCCCTTCCGAATCCACATGTGCGCAATGCGGCGCTTCATTTTTATTTATAGATTTTGGTTCGATGCGCTTGTGCTCCGGCGAGGTGTTAGTGGTCAGGCTACCATGAAACGAACACCACATGATGATGAACTTTACTATTTTAATCAGGATGAAAACCAACAGAGCTGAGTACATTGAGTGCCCCATAGCGCCTGTTGTTGAACAAACACTGACCGGCTACACACGGGTGGAGGTGGGGAAACAAGCCACACGATTCATCGTGTGGTGTTCGTTTTGTGGCTGCCCAACCACCTACACCGCTCCGAAGCACAAGCGCCGCCACATATCGTTTGTTTGAAACCATACACTGCACGGTACACATTGAGGCCATGCAATCCGGTAGGGGCGACCCTTGCGGTCGCCCTTGCTGCTCGGCTACCAATATTTCCCATCGGAAAAATAAAAATGATTTTGGGGACACCCCAATCCCCGCGCAAGGGGCTACCGCCCCTTATGAATTCCGGGCAGATGTGGCCAGATCATGTGCAATGGAAAAGCTATTCCTTGCTGTATCCCCCTAAGTAGTTACTATAATGTTTATGAGAGCAGTTTTCAGAGCAAATTTAATACTTTAAAGGCGGATTATTTTATATGAAACGGCAGCATATTCCGTTTGGCGCGCCGCTGCAAACGCTGGAAGATGGGTTGCTTCTGCGCCGCGGCAAACCGGAAGACGCCGAACAGCTTTTTGAAATTGAACGGGTTGAACAATCGGATGATGGCGTTATTTTAGCAGACGGTATCGGCTATGCGGTGCGGGATCAGGTTTTGGGGCGCCGGTTGGGTATGGACGCAAGCAATTATACTGTTGTGGAAGATACTGCCACCGGCGCAATAGTTTCTTGTTTGTGCTATGTGCCCCTGCGCCTGCGGCTGGGAAATGTGGATGTTTTGGCGGGTCAGATTGAGTTTGTTTCTACCGATAAGCAATACCGCCGGCGCGGCCTTGTACGCCGGCAAATAGATATCGTTCATCAATGGAGCCGGGAACGCGGCGATCTATTTACTTTCATTAATGGAATTCCTTGGTATTATAAAAAATTTGGCTATGAATATGGCCTAACATATCGTAAAAGTTATTATGGCTATATATCACAATATCCGCTGTTGCCCGCAGATCAAACAGAGCAATTTTCTTTTCAGGAGGTTACCGCGGAAGATGAGGATTTTCTGTATGAACTGCGCCAAAACGCCATGCGCCGCTATTTTATAACGGATATGTTGTCTCGTGAAGAATTTCATAATGTTTTGTTTGGCCGGCATATAGAAAGTTTTGTGAATCCCGCTAAATATCTAATAAAAAACACGGAACAGCAACCGGTTGGGGCAATATTTTACAATCGAATGATAATGGGCGGAATGCTGTCGGCGCAATTTTTGGAGCTGATTTCCGGGGTATCATGGCTGGCGGCGTTACCTGCGGCGCTGCGTTTTTTAACTGCGCAAGGATCACAAATTACTCCCATTGATGCTATTCCCCTGCGCGCCTGCGGCTTGCGTTTTGGTAAGTCGCACCCGGCGCTTGAGGTTGGCGATACTTTATTGCCGTGCGCCGGTCCTGCTTGGGAGCTATACGTGCGCATACCGGATATTATGGCGTTTTTAACGACACTTCAGCCAATTTTAGAGGAACGTATCGCTCATTCGGCTATTTGCGGCCATTCCGGCGTATTGCGCATGCACTGGTATACCGGCGGCGCGCAAATTACATTTGCTGATGGGAAGATGAGTGTTATCGAGGCGTGGACACCGGAAAATCCAGATCGCGGCGATGCGGCGTTTACTGCCGCGGCGCTGTTTCCGCTGTTGTTGGGAGAACGCAGCTATGATGAATTAGCCGCGGCGCAAAATGATTGCTGGGCAAATTCAGCAGTTGCGCGGGTTTTGCTGAGAGTTTTGTTTCCCAAACAGAACTCTCATCTCTTTGGCTTCTTATAGCCACATTTCAAAAAGATTGGCGCGCAGATTTGTTTGGAAAAATTATCCCGGTTTGCGCGCCAAATGAAGCTAGTTTATGGAACACGAACCAGCAACGCTGCGGGCAGCAGTTCCGCTTCAAAAATCTGATCGCGGAAAACTTCGCCATCGGTTTGGCCGTTCATTTGGCGCTGTCCCTCTATGCGAATTTTTGTCGCCTTCCACATTTTCACCTCTTTTAAGTGTTCATGTTTTCCTTTTTGCACAACAGGTAGAACTTGCAGCGCCTTGAGCAAAGGAGTATATGAAATGGCGCAAATGTTGAATAAGCCATCCGCTGGGTCTGCGGTAGGATTAATGCGGAATCCGGCGCCATAGGTAGGGCCATTGGTTATGGCGGCCATAACATATCTTTCAGCGGTGGCGCTTATCGGAACGCCATCTATCGAAATTTTTAGCCAAGGGCAGGCGCCATACCCAAAAACCAACTGCCGGAGCGTGGCAATATAATAAAGCAATGAGCCTTGAAGGGGAGTCGTTTTTTTTAAAAAAGACACCGAAAAAGCAATATCTGCGTCCAGCCCAACACTGAAAGATCCGGCAAAATAGCGGCCGTTTACTTTACCGGCGTCTGCCGATAGTTCGCGGCCCTCCAGCGCAATTTTCAGCGCGGCGGCAGGATCTTTTGGAATGCGCAGCGCTTCACAGGCGTAGTCGTTGCCGGAACCGGCAGGCACAATGCCGATGGGAATGCGTTTTCCGGCGCCTAAAACACCGTTTACCACTTCGTTTATGGCTCCATCGCCGCCTACAATGATGATCGGCTGGTTTTGATCCGCCGCCTGCGCTGCAAGCCGCTGTGCGTCTCCGGCAGCCTGTGTTTCCTGATATTCAAACGCATACTGCGCGCGCATACTTTGAATTGCGGCGCGCTGCGCTGCAACATTGCCGCGGTTTGCGGCGGGATTCAGCACTACTAATGGGGTAACGGCAGATACAATGGTGTTCATAAAATAGCGGATCTCACTACAACTTACATGGTGCATTTACATTACTGCGCCGGGTTTGGTGATCTGCAAAAGGCGCGTAGCCGTTGTGCGGATAGCGCATGGAGCGTCAATTGGCGCTGTAAACCGGTTCCGAATAGAGAATATATGCGCAAGAATCATCGGCGATTCGGTTCAAAACAGCGGATCTTCATTGAACCAGGCAGAGCAACATCGATTAAAGCATAGTATAACATATATCGCGAAAAAGTGTACATATTCATGCGGAACGCTGCTTAATCTGCTATGTTGCTGCGCAGTTGCGCACGCCGTTCATAACTGAAGTATCCGCCGCGCGCCGCTGCCTCAAAGTAGACGGCGTGGCAATGCCTCAATGTGTTTACCAACGGTCGCGGTGAACATAGTCGGTGTAGGGTTTGCGGCGATGTGAAAGATCCCGCCGGACCTCGTCTGCGGAGCGGTGGCCGACTAAGACGGTTCCCACAGGCATAACCTCATGAGGAACGCCTAATATATCTTTCCAGGGCTGCACATCAAACGGTACACCGATAAGGCAGGCGGAAAGCCCTTCATTGACGGCGGCCAGCAGCAAAAGCATAATGCCGCAGCCGGAATCTACATACCAATATGGGGCCGGCCAGGGAATTTCTGCGCCGGTGAGAGTTAATTTATCAGTTTGCTGATAACGGCGGTGATATTCCTGTTCATTTGTGCAGGCAATAATAAGGTTTGGCGCATTATAAAACATATTGCCTTCGGCGGGATCTATGGCGTCTCCAATCTCGATCATTTGGCGTGTCCATTCGTCATTCAGTTTTTGTTTCATTTCTTCGCTGGTCACCGCAATAAAAGATTGTCCCTGTGAATAGCCTGCGCTTGGGCCGCGCGTGCCGGCGTCTAAAATGCGCTCAAAAGCCTCTTTGTCTACGGGGTCTTGGGCATAGCGCCGAATGGCGCGACGTTTGCGAACAACGGCAGTAAATTCCATGAGTAAAGCCTCTTTATAGTTGTTGCGGCGCGGCGAAATAACTATTCGCGGCGCTTTTCTTATTATATAGTATGCCGGTGGTTAAAGATATATTTTGGGGACACCCCCAAACCCCGCGCAAGGGGCAACCGCCCCTTACGAATCCCTGTTTTGTGGCTGTGCGGAATATGTTTCAACCAAAAAGATATATTTTGGGGACACCCCTAAACCCCGCGCAAGGGGCAACCACACCTTACGTATCCCTGTTTTGTGGCCGCCCTTGCTGCCCGGCCACCTACGCTTCCCTAGGAATATTTTTCCCGTATCACATTCGCTTCAGGTTGTTAAACTTTTGGGGCAGTTCCAACGTCTTTATTTTTGAGATATACTCACAAGTATAGCGCGCAACGCCGCGACTGCTTTTGGTACTTTTGTAAATTAGTTTCATAACGGAATTGTTAAAGGATACTCTATGACGCTTGAATGTGAAAAATGTCATTATAGGCATACAGAAGCTGATACCGCAACCGCGTTTTGCCCAAATTGCGGCGCGCCGTATGCTGTGCTGCAGCCGCAAACCGCCGATTCTGGCGAATATGCGCCATCGCTCTATGGTTTAACCGGCGCACAGCGACCGGATATTTCGGAAAATAACGCTGGCTCCGGCGCTTCTGGCGAAATGTATCATTTTAGCCCGCAAGCAGCGCGCAACTCCGATATTATGCTTACCAATCACCAAAATAAGCTGAAACATCCTTCTGCGGTTCCACCGACGCGCAATGAACCGCGTTCGCTCTTTACGAAGTTGAATCTTCTTATAGCCATTGGAATATTGGTGTTATCTGCTGCCCTTGGCTCCGGATTGTATCTGCTGCAGCACACCGCAGGGACATCTAACAATACCTTGCCGCAATCGATTGCCACTACAACGCCAAGTCCAAAGCTGCTGGAGTATTCTGCCGCAGGATTTACGACGAAATATCCTGCTTCGTGGCAAATTAATACCGCTACTATTTCAATTGATGGCGTCAGTTATGTTGCTACTTATTTTCAAGATCCTACGTATAGCCGAATCAATTATATTCTTCTTTCCGGCGGTTCTTCTTTGGGGATCTCTGCGGTTCCAACCTTAGTACAATATTTTGGCTGCAAAAACTATGTGCAAACTACCGCGCAATACAGCGCTTTGATTAATGGCAAAATCTGGAGCCGCATGTCTGGATCTTGCGCCTTTGCATCCAACTCTGCGGGACTTGCAGATACTGCGTTTATTACAACCGGAAGTAAAAGTTACCTGGCAATATTTTTAGCGCCGAAATTATTTGTAAGTAAAACATTTCGGAATTATGAGTCGTTGATTCTGCATACTTTAACAATAGCAACATTATAATTTGCCAAATCTAACCGAAACGGAAATTTTGCTTATGGATACGCCGAATACTATCGCTTCAGCCGCTAAAATGCTTCAACAGCGGCAAATAAGCAGCAGAGAATTAACCCAGTATTTTCTAAGCATTATTGCGCAGCGCGATGGCGATATTCAGGCGTTTCTTACCGTCCAGCCCGAAGAAGCGCTGCGCATGGCTGATACCGCCGACGCCGCTTTTCGCGCACATGCGCCGGTTAGCCCGTTGTGTGGCATTCCAATTGCGCTGAAAGATTTATATGCAACACAACATCTGCGCACAACTGCCGGATCTCGTGTTTTGGAAAACAAAATTCCCCAAAGCGACGCAAGTTTGGTGAGCAAACTGCGCGCCCAGCAAGCTGTTTTATTAGGCAAAACAAATACGCATGAATTTGCCTGGGGCACATTTACTCCACCAACAAAAAATCCCCGCAATCTGGCAAAAATTCCCGGCGGATCCAGCGGAGGGTCTGCTGCGGCTGTGGCTGCGGGTATGTGCTTGGCTGCAATGGGAACGGATACAGGCGGTTCGATACGCATTCCTTCCGCATATTGCGGAGTATCCGGTTTTAAGCCGACGTATGGCGCTTTGGCGACGCAAGGAATCATAGAGCTAAGCGCATCACTGGACCACGCCGGACCAATCGCATGGACGGCTGAAGATTGCGCGATTATGTTTCACGAACTGTCCGGTAAAACACCGGAGCCTGATTTTTATTCCGATGAACTTCCTCCACTGAGAATTGGGATGTTAGATGGCATTTGGAAGACGCTGACGGAGCAAGAAATATATAGCGCTGTGCAATCTGCGGCGCAGCAACTTGCAAATTTGCTGCCGGCTGCAAGCCATATTGAAATCTGCCGCGCCGTTCAAGAGGATGAATTGAGTGCGCTGCTGAAAACATATCGAGTTATTCAGGGATATGAAGCGGCGGCGTATCATCAGCGTAATGGCTGGTATCCGCAGCAAAAAGCAAAATATACAGCAATGACGCTGGAATATCTTGAAAAAGCCGCCGAGGTTACATCTGCGGAGTACACTGCGGCGCTGGAAGAACGCCGTATGTTTGTAGATCGCTGGAATGCCGCCGCTGCAACCTATGATATTTTGCTGGCCCCAACAATGGCTATTTCCCCTCCGGATATCGCTGAACTCGAAGATTTGCCGCGCCGCGCAGCAGTAAGCCGAATACAGCTTAGCCTCACATTTCCGCTGAATATGTGCGGTGTTCCTGCGCTTTCTGTGCCATGCGGCCAATCGGCTAATGGTTTGCCGATAGGTTTGCAAATTATCGGCCGCAAAGATCAGGATGATCTTACATTGCGCGTCGGGCGTATTTTTCAAAAATACAGCAACTACACTCCGGATCCGGTATTTTCAGCGCAATAGCTTCCCAGCGTGGCAAAATGTAGTAACTACTCAGTGGATATGGATAGGTGTACATAACCAAGGATTCTCAAAGGACGGTTACCCCTTATGAATTCCCGTTTTGGGCCGCCCGGCAACCTACACCGCGCGGTACACATGAGGCCATGCAATCCGGTAGGGGCGACCCTTGCGGTTGCCCTTGCTGTTCGACAACCAATATTACCTTGGTGAAATTTTTACTATTTAAGATATTTTGGGGACACCCCAAACCCCGCGTAAGGGGCGGCAGCCCCTTACGAATTCCCGATTTGTGGACGCCCAGCAACCTACACCGCGCGGTACACTTGAGGCAATGCAGTGGCGTATGTCTGGAAAAATAAAGTAACTTTTCAGTAATCTAATTCGTTTTGATTGAAGGTGGAATGTATATGGATACTTTTTCAGCGCAGCAAATACATAACGAAAGCATTATTATCGACGGATTAAACGCCAGCTGGTTTTTTGATCCGTTAGTTTTACAAAAATTACGGCAAGGCGGTGTTACCGCGGTAAACGCTACTGTTGCCGCATGGCATTCTCCGGCCGATACTCTGATGATGTTGGGAAATGTGTTTCAACTTTTCCGGCAGCATTCGGATATTATTACTCAAATTTTTTCGGTGAGTGATATTGCTGAAGCGAAACATCAGCAGAAAACCGGCATTATACTTGGGTTTCAGGATACCGCTCCGTTAGGCGGCTCCAGTCAGCTGCTGGCAGTATATCAGCAAATAGGTGTGCGGATTATTCAGCTGACCTATAATTTTAAAAACGATGTTGGTTGTGGCTGTATGGAATCAACCGACACTGGTTTAACTGATTTTGGCAAAAGCGTAGTGGCCGAAATGAATCGCTTAGGCATGCTGGTTGATCTTTCGCATTGCGGATATAAAACAACGCTAGACGCCATTTATGCGTCTGCAAAACCAATTGCGATAACACACGCCAACCCAAAATCGCTCTGCAATGTTCCGCGCAATAAAACGGATGAGGAACTGAAAGCAGCCGCAGAACGCGGCGGAGTTATTGGATTGGTCGTGTTCCCGCTGATGCTAACGGGGCAGGTTACTGCGGATATTGAGGATTATTTTCGTGCGATTGATACGATGGTAAATTTGGTGGGAATAGATCATACAGCGCTGGGACCCGATTTTATGGAACAAATGCCGCAAGAAATTGCAATGCAGGCGTTGGATGGGCTGCCACCGGAAATACGCAGCTCGTTTATTGCTATGCCATTTACCAAAGGTTTTTCAACGGTTGCGGAATTTGCAAAGGTAACGGAAGTTCTTTTACAGCATGGGTATACGTTGGAAGATGTCCAAAAAATTATGGGAAGAAATTGGCTGAAACTGTATGAAACGGTTTGGAAGTAATGTGTTTCGTTCTGCAGAATGCAATTCACTCCGCAAACGAAAAACGATGATTTCATTTATTGCGGCAATGGCGCTGTTTTTTATGTTAGCGCCGCTTGCCGGGTGCAGTTTTAGCGCTTCAACTTCTGTCCAAGCTACTGCGCAGCCGACGGCAACACAAACACCTTCGCCTGCTATCACCGGTACGGGCACTGCATTCGTGTATACGGCGCCTTGCAGCGGCAGTTTATGGAACAAGACGATATTGGGGGTTATTGATAACTCCATTCCAGTGCCGCCGGAAACGGTTAGCGGGCTTTTAGAGGATTTTCCGTCGGTGAACGGCTGGATTGGGTATTATACCCGCCTATGCACCGGAGCGCCTTATGCTGTTATTCAGCAATATGAAGCCAACAAACTGGTATCTGCCGGGTGGACGTATGGCAATCCCCCAGCCGGGTGCCCGTGCGGCGGTGGATTAGTATGGTATAAGCCCGGCGATCCCCGGATGATTGTATTGGATAATCATCCGGCAGAAATTGGGTCCGATACGCAGTGGGGAATAACAATTTATAAAGCCGGATGATGAGGTCTCTGGTACTTAGGACAAAACAGAGCAGGTTATATAATCTGCAGATTAAGAAATGTACGCAAAGGAAAAATAGTATTTATGCAGCCAAACAACCCAAGTAACAACAGTTTAGCTCTTATTAGTTTTATTTTAGGAATTTTAGGTTTTGGGATAGAAATTTTATCATTTTTAGCGCGATCTTTTTCAGTTCCGATTTTATTTCCAATAACGATTTTACTCGGATTTTTTTTAGCTTTCCTGGCAATTATTCTTGGGCTGATAGCGCTGGTTCAAATGAGGAAAATCAGCCAAAGGCCAAATAACCGGTGGATGGGGATAGTTGGTATGACCACCGGTATTTTAACAGTTTTATTGAATATTTTTCTTATCATCTTGCTTATTATCGCGTTTAAATCTTTTTCGTAACTTAGCATTTACGCAGTAATGCTGCTTCGCATACATAGAAGTTCAAATTTTTTAACGCATGGAGTTAGAACAAATGTTAAAGAGAAATAATTTTACTTATAGCTTTGTTGCTCTGGGAAGTCTGATACTCAGTGTATCTGATTTTATTGTAAAATTTCTTTTCTTAGCGCATTATTTTTATTTCGATTTAATGCCGTTCTTATATCTAGAAATTATTCTTCCGGTAGCTGCAATTATTGTTGGCGTTATTGCGTTGATTCAAATGAGACATGACCGCACATATTTGAATAATCGCTGGATGGCTTTTACCGGCATTTTTTGCGGAATTGCAATTATTTCAATAGACATAATAGTTATTATTGTATTTATAGAAGGATTTAGGTCGGTGAATTTATCCGGATAAATATTTGAATGCTTGCGTGGCAACAGTCCGGGATACGTAAGGGGTGGAAACCCTTTGCGCGGAGTTTGGGGCGCCCCAAAAAAATTTTATAAAAAACACCGCGCGGTACACAAACAGCGATGCAATCAGGTAGGGGCGACCCTTGCCGAACCGTAGCTTTTACGGTATTCGGATGTTCCACCTACTTTGCGGATATTGTCAATATTCCAAGAGTAGTTATCAATCAAATATGATTATTTTGCTACAAACACTTTGAAAATAGGAAGGCTAAACCTGAATTATGGTATCACAAACACCGCAAAAAACTAATGTCCCTGCAATCATCAGCGGCATTACTGGGTTATTAAGCGTTGCAACATACTCATTTTTAAATATAATTCCATGGCCCCAATTTATCTCAAATATCTTTATTATGTTAGGATTTTGTATATTTTTGGGGGTAATAGGAATAATTTTAGGAATCATTGCGCTTGTCCAAATGCGAAAAAACGCCATTGAGATAAAAAACCGCTGGATGGCCCACGTTGGTTTAATATCTGGTTCATTCCGGTGTAAGCATGGAGTCGCTTGGCGTCATTACGCCATTCCGGTCGCAGGCGGCGCTCATCCGGCAAAATCTGGCGGCGCTTGGTCCGGCAATTTGTTCGGTAGATACCGTCGATCGATTTCAAGGAGGCGAACGAGATATCATCATCATCTCCTTTGCCGGAACCGGAGCCGAACACCCTGCGTCGCAATACATCTCATTTTTGGGGGATCCACGCCGGCTGAACGTTGCTATCACGCGCGCAAAATACAAATTAATCTTAATCGGCGACAAAGACGCATTGCGCAATATACCGTTGATGGAAGAGTTAATCCGGAGGGTGAATCCAGATTGATGTTCTTTTGACATTTATACTCGTATGTGATACAATAGCTCAATGAAACTGAGTACCTATGCCAAACAATTAGGGCTGAGTTATAAGACGGCCTATCGAATGTGGAAAGAGGGAAAGTTGGATGCGTATCAGCTTCCAACCGGAATCATCATTCTGCGAGATGATGGGAAGCGACCCGAGCAGAAAGTTGTCTTGTCTGCTCGTTGTTCTTCTGCTGGACCAAAAGAAGATGCCGCGAGACAACTGGAGCGTCTCCGTTTCTATGCCGCAGCAAAAGGCTACAAGGTAGCCAAAGAAGTTCTGGAAATCGCCTCTGACTTGAATGATCAGCGTCCAAAACTGGATGCGTTGTTGAAAGACCGCTCCATCACGACCATCGTTGTTGAGCACAAGGATCGGCTCACCCGCTTTGGTTTTCACTATATCCAGTCACTCCTGGAAACCACTCAAAGAACCATAGAAGTGATGAATGAGTCAGTCACGAAAGACGATCTCGTCGATGATTTCGTCGCTGTCATCACCAGTATGTGTGCTCGGATCTACGGGAAACGAGCCGCAAAGAACAAGGTAGCCTGCATCAAAACGTGCCTGGACCTACCCGATACCGCTGATGAACAGGAGGAATCGGAGTAAGTGGAAGTTCAAGCCGGCTACAAAACGGAACTCAATCTGGATAATAAGCAACGAACCGTGTGCAAGCAGCATGCTGGAGTGGCGCGCTATACGTATAACTACGGCTTGCAGCGCAAACAGGAAGAAGCCCGCAAGCGCCAGCACGATCCTTCTCACCCCGTACCTAGTGCAGTGGATCTGCACAAAGAGATTGTTCTCCTCAAACATCAGGATGAGACCAAATGGCTGGCTGAGGTGTCCAAATGCACTCCCCAACAAGCTTTACGCGACCTGGACATCGCCTATCAGCGCTTCTTCAAAAGGCAAGCAAAATATCCCAAGCGCAAGAAAAAGGGCAAGGCTGCTGATTCCTTTTATCTGGAAGGCACAATTCATGCCGGACCAGACTGGATCCAGCTTCCGGTGTTGGGCAAAGTGGCGCTGTATGAATCAAACTACATTCCGATGGATACCGGAGAGGGTGCTACCGTGCTGCGGGAGCTAGCCACCTATCCCAAAAATCCAGACGGGACGAACAAAAATGCGATGCAGCGCAAGAAGATTCGCGAGACTTGGCCGGTGGGAACGAAAGAATATGTGAGCGCAACCGTTTCCCGTCAGGCGGACTCTTGGTTCGTCTCGGTGCTGGTCAGAGAGCAAGTGGCTTCCCTGAGCCAGCGAGGGGAGATGCGGTGGGAATTGATCTGGGCATTAAGGCTCTCGCGACGGTTTCCGATGGTCAAGTCATCCCGAACCGCAAGGCATTGCGAGGTCGCTTGAAAGCGGTGCGGCGCGCACAGCGGCATCTGTCCCGCACCCTGGTCAAAGGAGGGAAAGCACCACCCAAGAAAAGCCGCAAACAGAAGAAAAAGAAGGACCGGCCCTACCAACCGGACCGTGTTCGCAGTGAACGACGTTTGCACGTTTTAGCCAAGAAAGCGGAAAGGCAGATACAAGAACCACTGCCTCAGACTTGCGTTCAACGTGCTGGTGAACCAAATCAAGGCAAGAACCATGAGAAGGCGAAATACACGGTACGCCGCCTGCACAAGCGAATCGCCGATATCCGCAAAGATACTCTGCACAAGGCAACCTCACAGATGGTGGCGAAAGCCAAGCCACCCGCTGAGCGACCGAAGGTCATCATCATCGAAGAGCTGAACGTCAAAGGGATGTTGCAGAATCACAAGCTGGCTCAAGCCATCGCAGATGTTGGGTTCTCGGAGTTTGTCCGGCAATTGGCATACAAGTGTGAGCGGCTGGGCATAGCGCTGTATAAGGCGCATCCCTTTTTCCCGTCCACACAGTTGTGCTCAGGGTGCCACAAGATGCCTTTGCAGCAGCTTGATTTGTCCGTTCGCACGTATGTCTGTGAACACTGTAAGATGCTATTGGATCGGGATTGGAATGCAGCGAAGAATTTAGTCTGGTTATATACCGCTAGTTTGGCGGAAATGGACGCCTGTGGAGAGACGGTCAGTCGGACAGTGCTTGCATTGTCTGCTGTCTCAAAGAAGCAGGAAGAGAACACCAAAGCAGACATTGCCTAGCTTTGTCCCATTTGGGTAAGTTTTTCAGAACGGTTAATTGGCTGATTTCGCTTGTAACGCTAAGGCGTTACCGGCCGGTTCAAACAAGTATGTTTGCCTATATTTTTACTGGAAGCAGAATGAATCTTTTTATGCCGCAAAATAACGCAGAGCAAAATCTGTTAGCTGTCGTAAGTTTTATTACAGGTTTAACCGGAATAGCCGCTGATCTTTTTTCTTTCATGAACTTTGGAATGCTGCAAATTTCCGCGGCTTTTGTGCTTATCATCGGCTTTTTATTTGCGGCTTCAGGCGTTTTTACCGGGATTGGCGCTGTTCTGCAATTGATTCGCGCCGGCTCCGGTGGGGATATGCGCCGGTTAGCCTTCATTGGGCTTTCTGCCGGATTGCTTTCCGCCGTTATCAGCGCTGTAGCCGCTGTTGCGCTAATCGCCGCGCTGCCTTCGGCGCTGCAAAAATAATCTTCAACCGGAGCGTTTTTCTTCGCAGATCTTTTAACTGAACGCTATTTCATCACCTTTGCCTTGCCACTATAGACATCACATTCTCAGATCGCGCCAAAAATGACCAACTGAGAAGGTGAATTGGCTTTTCTGTATCCCTTTGCAATCTTTCTCTTGGTGCGGTTTTTATTTGTGACCTCTATAGGTGGGCATTTTGTGTTTCTGTACCGTTCATGCGATGATAAAAGCGAAATATTTATTAAGCTTCAATTACTTTTTAACGGACTTGCCTTATGACACTGAATAATTTCGCCGGCGCCTATGGAAATCCTGTTGGCGTAATCGTTAAATCAGATTCGCATATTCGCTATTGGGCGCAGATTTATAACGAAAATGAAACAATTGCGCCGGTGGATCCGCAGGAGTATGCCTTTGGCAGATATGTGCGGGTTGAATACCCTAATATTGCACAGCCGCGCCATTTAATTGGCGTTATATATGACTCTATGCTGCTGAATCCTTCTTTTGGCGCGCTAGGCCCGCGGCTGGCGGCAGATGACAGCCAAAGAGCGATTTTTTCACCCGATTATTTGAGTGAACGCGCTGTATTAATCGGGATAATTGCTATCGGCTCTATGGAATATCTTGCAAACGGTGAACCTGCCTCCGGATCGAGAGGCAAAGAGCAAGGCGCGCCATCTTTTGCTGTGGAAGCCGGAGCAAAAGTATATCCTTTAACCGAATCTGAAATCTATGCGTTTCACTTTTATGAGGACTCTTCTGAAACTGCGCCTGCGCTGCATATTTCCTATCTTTCGCAAATGCTTTCGGCTCCGTTTAGCCTTTTGCCGCAGGCGGCGCTGCGCATATTAGATCAATTAGAGCCGATGTTTCCCGGCTATCAACGGCATTTAAAAATAATTCGCCGGAATATTCTTTGGAAACAATCGATTGAGCCGGCGCGGTAATACAATTTTTTGCCGAATGTGTTCCCAATATTTATGAACAGCTCAGAATACCTTGTGTTGGGCTTAATCTACACATGTAAAGGAAATTACTATATGAATGGCGTAGCGCAAAAACTTGCGGGAACTACGAAAGGTCCCGGAGATACCCCGCATGAATTTATTTTTATTTCCACAGATCCGGAAAATATCTTAAAACATGGTGAATATGTTTGGTATGCAATTGAAAAAAACGCTAAAACACAGAAAGTAATTGCCCGTATTACAGAACGCGCCGACGCGCATGGCTACCCCGACACATTTTTATCGGATCCGTTAATTGCGCCGCAGGATATTGCTGCGATTATGGGGTATCCGCGCGAGCAAAGCAATATTTATGAGATATCTGCCGCAATTATGGGATATTTTGATATGGATGTTGGCGCATTTATTAATCCCTGGATACCGCCGTTGCCTGGCTCCCCGGTGTATTTTGCGGACAGCGCTATGCTTGCGGAGGCGTTAAGCAGAAAAAAGCAAAATGACATCGGCAGCGCATGGATCGGCGATTTGCTGACAAGAGATCCCGGAGATGCGCCAATTATCATTGATATGACAGAAATTACCAGTTCGCATATTGCGGTAATCGCCAGCACGGGGTCTGGCAAAAGCTATTTGGCTGGCGTGCTGATTGAGGAGTTAATGCGGCCGTATAATCGCGCCTCGGTGTTAATTATCGATCCACATGGGGAATACAGCACTTTGCAGGAATTGACAGATTTACAAGAGTTTCGCGCCGGCGCGGATTCGCAGCGGACAGCGTATCAACCGGAAGTTCGTATTTTTAAACCGGCAGAAGTGAAGGTTCGGCTGAGCACCTTAGAGATTGGAGATTTGCGCTATTTATTGCCTGATATGACAGAAAAACAGCAATATTTGTTGGAAAAAGGCTTCAAGAAGATGACGGCCGATCCGCGATTGAAGAAAAAGTGGACCGGTAAAGACTTGATACAGTCAATAGCAGAAAACTCCGGCGGAGATAATGAACGCGATGACACTAGCACTGTCGGCGCGTTGGAATGGAAAATCGCAGCGCGCTTTGTTGATAACACAATGACGTTCGATCCTGTTGATCATTTGGATTTGCGGGATATTTTTAAGCCGGGTCAATGCTCTGTGCTACCGTTGCACGAACTGGATGATCGCAATCAGCAGGTGGTTGCGGCAACCTTGCTGCGCCGAGCGTTTCGCGCGCGTGAACGCGCTGTGCAAAAAAAAGAGCCGACAGACGGCGATCAGAATCTTGATTATCCTATTTTTATTTTAATCGAGGAAGCGCACCATTTTGCGCCGGCAAACGCTGATGTTATTTCATTGCGCATTTTAAAGCAGATATTGGCGGAGGGGCGCAAGTTTGGAATGGGTATTGGGCTGATTAGCCAGCGGCCCGGCAAGTTAGACGCCGATGTGTTAAGTCAATGCCAAACGCAGTGTATTATGCGGATTGTGAATGAAATGGATCAAAACGCGGTGGCGGCTTCGGTAGAAAGTGTTGGGCACGAATTGCTGCGAAATTTACCGGCATTATCGAAGGGCCAAGTCATTATTTCCGGCGCGGCGGTAAACACGCCTGTGCTTTGCCGCGTGCGCAGGCGTATAACCAAACATGGCGGCGCAAGCATCGATGCGCCAAGAAATTGGGTTGAATCATTCAGCGCGCGCACTGCGGCGGAACAGCGCCGTAATGAGGCAATATCTGCGCCGCCACCGAATTCAATGGGAATATATCGCAAGCGGCCTACGCCATAGTATTGTATCCACCGCACGGTACAGATAGGGATACGTAAGGGGCGGTAGCCCCTTGCGCGGGGATTGGGGTGTCCCCAAATAAATATTTATAAAAACAAATACCGCACGGTACAGATAGGGATACGTAAGGGGCGGTAGCCCTTGCGCGGGGATTGGGGTGTCCCCAAATAAATATTTATAAAAACAAATACCGCGCGGCACACATAAACCGGGTATACGTAACGGGCGCCCGCCCCTTGCGTATACCCCGAAATCTGCGATACCCAGTATTATCTTCTGCTGTACAGCGGCATGATAACGTGAATATACGAATCATCGCCATAGCTTTTAACAATGCCTGGTGTTTGCGGAGAATTCAGCTCAAAGACAATTTGATTAGCGGAAAGCACATTCAACACTTCAGCTAAGAATTTGCCGTTGAATAAAATTGTTACTTCGGGACCATCAACTGTGGCGTCGATAACTTTGCGAGCGTCACCGAATTCATCGTTTGTCGCTTGCAGCGTTATTGCGCCCGGGGTTAGCCCATGGCTGCCCGGGGTAACGATAAGGCTGACAATATTTGAAGATGTATCGCTTTTAGAGAAAAGCAGCGCTTGTTTGATGGCGGCGCGTACATCATCTGTACTGACGATAACTCTTGTTGAAGTTTCCTTGGGAATAATAGTTTCAAAGTTTGGAAATTGTCCTTCGGAAGTTTGCGCGGAAAATTCAATGCCCGGCATTTTAAAAAATACTTGATTGCGGTTCGGAGTGCTGAAATAGCATTGTACTATACCTTCTGATGGCAGAATCTTGGAAAGTTCGTTTAATGAACGCGCAGGTATCAGCACATCTGCCACCGTATAATCTGTAGACTCAGTAAGTTTATTGGAAACAGCCAGCCTGAAGGTATCCGCGGCGGCAAAAGTTAATTTGCCTTCGCGCGTGCGCGCTAGCACAGAAGTAAATACAGGGCGCGCGTCATCTGTGGCGGCGGCAAAAAATGTTTGCGCAATCATGCTCTTTACGATGTTCGTATCCAGCGACAAAGAAGGTTCATTGTCGTCAATTAACACCCGGGAGGGATATTCCGCAGGGTCCATGCCGCGCATATTTGCCTCACTGCCAAGGGAACGCACGCGCAGTCCATGGGCGCCGCCGGGCAGCGATTCCAGTTGTGTTTCTACCGCGGTGAGGGCGTTTATATAGTCATTCATTAATTTTGCGGGTACTGTGGTAGATCCCGGTTCCAGCACCGTTGCGGGAATTTCGCAGGTGATGGTAATCTCTAAATTTGTTGCGGTTAATTTAATCTTGTCGGTTTCCGCAACAAATAATAAGTTGCTTAAAATCGGAAGCGAGCTTCGGCTGCCAGCCGCGTGGTTGACAATGGATAAACCGCGCCCTAATTCCTGTCTGCTGCAATTAACTTTCATGCTACATCCTTTCGCGCCGACCGCGAGATTTTTTTTGTTTATCAATTGAACGCTGCCGCGCTGCATAAAACTAGTGATGTTGTATTGGGCTGCCGTCACTGCGCGCATATGAACCAAGCAAACTGGTTTCACTGCTTTGCGCTTCCGTCAGCCCTTTTTCTGACTTAACTTAAGAACTTTAATATTTTAATCAGGATGAAGATCAACAGAGCAGAGTACATTGAGTCCCCCATAGTGCCTGTTGTTGAACAACCACTGCGCGGTACCCATGGGTGGAGGTGGGGAAACAAGCCACACGATGAATCGTGTGATGTTCGTTTCGGGGCCACCTTGCTATCTACACCGCTCTGAAGCACAAGCGCCGCCACATATCGTTTGTTTTAGAGCATACGCCGCGCGGTCACACATGGGGCCATGCAATCCGGTAGGGGCGACCCTTGCGGTCGCCCTTGCTGCTTGGCTACCAATATTTACCATCGGAAAATAAAATAAAAAGATATTTTTGGGGACACCCCTATCCCCGCGCAAGGGGCATCCGCACCTTACGTATCCCTGATTACGTAAATATATCTTGTCCTCTTTCATTGTTAAAGATCATCAGTTACTTCATGTATGATATGATTATTTTGAACAAATTGCTACTTCACTTCTATTGTACCTATGGCGCAAACCGGCGCCTTTCAGCAAAAAAGTTACGCATAGGGAATCTGCCAAAGCCGGTGGATCGCAATGAAGAGCGGCAGGAAAACGAAATTACTATGGATACACCAACACAGGTTGCGAAATTGCAAAGAGACGCGGTTACAGTTGTAGAAACGAATTTAGATAATATCTCCGGTGAAGTATTAGGCTGGTTGATGGATAAGCTGTTTGAACAAGGCGCGCTGGATGTAAACTATATGCCGATGATGATGAAGAAGAACCGCCCGGCAGTTTTGCTGCGCGTTATTGCGCGCCCGGAAGACGCTGAATTGCTGGCCGAATATATTTTGAGCAATACAACAACATTAGGTGTACGCATGCTTCCTTGTGAACGGCTGATTGCTGAAAGAAGGATTGAAACCGTAGAATCTCCTTGGGGAACAATTCGGGTAAAATTGAAGCTGCTTGCCGGTGTGGTCGCCGGAATTGCGCCGGAATACGAAGACTGCGCTTATTTGGCGGATAAGCACAGTCTTCCGTTATTGCAATTTATGCAGACGCTGCAAAGTTGGTTGAATCAAGAATATCATCTTTTTTGAGATCAATGGTTGGCGTCACAGATCATTCGCGCAGCGGTTCAGGTGTCCACACACCGTTGCGCAGCGCTAAAACTTCGGTGTAGCCGGCCTTCATCAGTCGATGCGCTCCCCTGGAGTAATCGGCGCGCAGTTGGTCGGTTTTATGCGCATCTGTATTGATGTGCATGGGAATGCCCAGCTCGAAGCACCGCTTGCAAATCCAATCAGACGGATAAGCGTCACCAATTGGGTTGCGCCAGCCGGCGGTATTTAATTCCACGATAATATCAGTTTGGGCATATGCGCTGAGGGTATCAAAAACCAAATCGCGGTACCATGAATCTGTTTCGTTAAAATATTTCTGGCCGACATTAAACCGCTTGATCCGATCCATATGCCCGGCTATAAATATACCGGGGATGAAGTTAGGGACGAGCCGTTCCGCGGTATAAAAATCCTCTGCCATTTTTTTAAAATTCTGTCCATAAATTTCATTCCAGCCCCATTCAAAATTATCGGTGCCGGCGTCAAATTCCCATGGCAAATTGGTTTGCGGGTGTTTGTTTATAAAATGAACCGATCCGATAAAATAATCGAAGTGATATGGCAGGATGGTTTCGGTAAAGTGCTGCTGCAAACCGGAAATAACATCAACTTCCAGCCCCATATACAATTCGATATCCTCGCGGTACAACTCTTTAAGCTGTTCCACCTCTGCCACATATTCAGGAAGCTGTTCAGGCTTAATAGCATAATTGTTAGTGAATGGAACGGGAGCGTGGCCCGAAGTTCCGATAGAGGTAAAACCAAAATTTGCGGCGGCCTGAACAAAGTCTTCGATATTGCCGCTCCCATCACAATAGTGGGAGTGCATGTGGTAATTTGTTGTTTGCATTATGCGTCTTTTCCCTTATAAATTTTCGTAGAAATACCAGCGTCTATAGGTTTTGTGAAACGATTCATCTGTAGCGCAAAAAATCTTCGATGCGGCAGATATTTCAGAAACTTGGCGGTTAAGGGAAGCAGCCCCTTGATTATTATGTCGTGTATATATACTTGAATAAGTTTTTTCTAATAACATCCTAAAGCATAGGGCAATAAATAGCAATTACCTGGTTAAATACTCGGAAATTTCTGATATATACTGCGCATTTTAGCCGGTTATGATCTTTAACAATGAAAGAGGAATAAGATATACCTGCGTAACCAGAGATTCGTAAGGGGCAACGCCCCTTACGCGGGGTTTGGGGTATCCCCAAAATCTCTTTTATTTTAAAATTTCCCCAAGGAAATATTGGTAGCAAGGTGGCCACAAAACGAACACAACGCGATGAATCGTTTGGCTTGTTTCCCCACCTCCACCCATGGGTACCGTGCAGTGGTTGTTCAATAACAGGCGCTATGGGGCACTCAATGTACTTTGCTCTGTTGGTCTTCATCCTGATGAAAATATCAAAGACCATAACCGGATTTATGGTTGTGATGGGTTAGGAATTTGCAGATTTGCAATAGCAGTGCGCCATTCTTGGCTGCGAGTATCCAGCAGATGAAAATCTTGTCGGGTTATTTCCTGCGGAATAAACGTAAATGGTTCAGTCCAAAGCTGCGCTTGCACGGTTAATTCTGCAAACGCATTTCTTGCTCCTTGAATAATTTCCTCGGGATAGTGCATGGTGATAATAGCCTGTTCAAATTCATCTTCATCCACATGTTCAATTCTGCCGTTTTCTCGAACAATAATATCTAATTCTAAATCAACAAATAATATGCCTTCATTATTGTTTTGCGGTGCTTTCCATGGCAAAATGATATCGCAATAGCATTGATGCAATTTATTATCATATCCATATTTTGCCGATATGGCGTACCATTTACTGGGGAAAAAATATTGCAGGTGCTGATATTTCATTGCCCAAGTTCGCGCAACATGGTGGATAACTGTTCCTCTTGGCTGCCATAAAACCGTAACAAATGGATTGGAATGCAACATGTAAACTTCGTAAGTTCCCCAAAGTTCGCCGTTAAATTTTTCTTTGCGCAACCGCACAGCTTTAGCGCTCATCACTGTAATCCTTACGTATCCTGTCATGTATATTTTCTTGCAGTATATCACATTTGCGGGCAGTTTTCTGATATTTTCATCGTCTGCGCAAGGATCAATCAGTAATGTATCGGGCTTTTGTTATACAATAAATGAAACAGCATCTGTTTTTGGTGTGATGTTGAATCAACAAACTTGCGCTATTTTCAAGCATTTTTTAATGTTTAGGGAGTTGCTATGAAAAGTTCAATTATGCGTTTTTCGCAAAGTATGCAAGCGACTGTTTTGGTCTTCCTGATTTCTTTGGCTGCTTGTGGAAATACTGTGTCTGGCGCGTCGATTACCACATCGGGAACAAACCCCACCGGAACTACAGCGCCAAATACGGCAAATTGTTTGCAAGCGCTACCCAACGGAACAGCGGCGCCAACCTTAGGATCTGCTTTTTCCGACGCCGCGCTTCCAGCGTCTTCCGTCGGATCTGCGTTGGCAAAAATTGCCGGTGGTGGAAACGGTGAGTTTACCATATCATCTATGTCTTTGTGTACACCGACGAATATTACAGCAAATATTCAGCAGTATTTGAATACTGAGCTGACAGCAAATGGCTGGCTGCACTCAAATACGTTTCCTTCTGATGGCAGTTTCGAGGCAGCATGTCCCGCAAATACCTATTGCTACGCCAAAGGAATACGATATTTTGAATTGCTTTCCATTAACAGCAGTCAATCTATGACTTTGTATTCTGTTGAAATTGGAGCGCCACCGCCGGAACCGGTATGCAATTCTTTTTTTCCGGGATACTACTATATCATTAAAACGTACTACTACCCGAGTAATTCCAATACAGCGGTATCTTTTAATGTTCCTTTGCCTCCGTTAACTCGTGAAGAGCCGAATAACGCCGCCGGTTCATTGCAGGGATTTGTTTTATGCAGCGCCGGATCTGCTTCCATGGTGACAAGTTTTATAGATACGCATCTAACATCGCTCGGCTGGAAAGAGGTTTCTCAAACTGGTCCGGCGCAAGTATGGGCAACTCCGGATGGTAAGCTCGATGTTAATTTTATGTTTACCAGCGGTTTGCAATGGAATATTTATTGGAGATCTTGCTATCCCAATACTGCCTTCTGTTAAACCATTTGTGCTTTCTATATAATATACTTTAATATTTTAATCAGGATAAAGACCAACAGAGCGGAGTACATTGAGTACCCCATAGCGCCTGTTGTTGAACAAACACTGACCGGCTATACACAGGTGGAGGTGGGGAAACAAGCCACACGATTCATCGTGTGGTGTTCGTTTTGTGGCCATTTGGCCGCCAATACCGCGCCGGAGCAAAAGCGTCACCCCATATCGTTTGTTTTAGAGCATACGCCGCAC